>CALJTN010000276.1 GCA_937976175.1 uncultured Clostridiaceae bacterium
CTAATATGATTAAATCAGACTTAGATACCATGCTACTCTTTGAGCAAGACTCAATAATTGGTGGTGCGTCTATTATAGGAAATGAGATAACTATCAATGATTCTCCAGGTCTTGGTATTGGCGATATTATTGGTTGGCATGAAATTCTGTAAATATAAGAAGTTTGAATTAAAAGATAATTATTGAAATGGGGTGATAGTTTTGAATAATAATGAATATAGCATGGATGATAGTCTGATGGAAGTGGAGTTAAAAAAACAGCTGGAATTTAATATAGAAGAAGAAAAATTAAAGGCTGTTACTGCAATTATTAGTGAAGAGATTCTTAAGTATATTGAAAAAAGAAGAGAAATTTTACAGTATATTTTGGACTATAGAAAAAAAGTAATTGAAGACTATAGAGATGATGAAGATATGGTAATTGAGTATTTTGATCATGAGAGATACGTGAAGGAAGAAGCCTTCAAAACTATTGATAGAAGGCTTAAGGAGTTAACTGAGCTTAAGAGTTCTCCTTATTTTGGAAGAATAGATTTTTCAGAAGAAGACTATGGCATTGATAAAATGTACATAGGGAGATTTGGAGTTACTCCAGATAATACTTTTGAACCATTAATTGTGGATTGGAGAGCCCCTATTGCATCTTTATTTTATACTGGAACCTTAGGGGAAGCGTTTTATGATGCACCTAAACAAAAGGTGGCAGTAAATATTCTAGCTAAGAGGCAGTTTATTATAAAAAAAGAAAAGCTTATGGGCATGTTTGATTCAGCCTTAGATATAAAAGATGAAATACTACAAATGGTTCTTAGTAGTAATGCTGGAGAAAAGCTAAAAGATATAATAATGACAATACAAAAGGAACAAGATGACTTAATAAGACAGCCAAGGACCAAAACTATTGTAGTGAATGGTGTGGCAGGTAGTGGGAAAACCACTATAGCACTTCATAGGGTGGCATACTTGCTTTATAATTATAGAAAAATACTTCAAGATAAGGTTTTAATATTAGGTCCTAATAATGTATTTATGGAGTATATCTCCGCAGTACTACCGAGTCTTGGAGAATCAGGAGTTAAGCAAACAACTTTTAGAGACTTTGCCTTTGATATTTTAGAACTTACGGAAGTGATGAGTCTAAAGGAATATATGGAAAAGGTGCTTAGTGGAGAAAAGGAATTTACAGAGGACATTGCATACAAAAACTCCGTGCAGTATAAAAACTTCCTTGATAAAGCAATAGAAAGATTAGACAGAGAATATTTCAAAATAGAAGATTTAGTGTTTATGGATGAACTAGTATTATCTAAAGAAGACATAATGGAAATGTTCTATACTCATTATAAAACTATGCCTTTGTTTAGAAGAGCTAAAAAAATCAAAAGAATTATTTATTCTAAGATTAGAGATGCTAGAGATACAAAGGTTAGGGTTATACAGAAGGAATATGAAAAAACTGTGAAGTCTTTATCAGAAGAAGAACAGGGTTTTAAAATAAATGATTTAGACTTTAATAGAAGACTTAAAATAAGAGAAGTTGTTAAGCAGGTAATTGAACTTAAAAGAAACTTTAATTCACTTGAAAGTGAAAATTGCGTTGAATTATACAATAAAATCAATGGTAATAAAAGATTAACAGAAAATGATTTAGTTGGCATCTTATATTTTAAAATTAAGTTAGAAGGAATACGAATTTCTGAGGAAATAAAGCATGTAGTAATAGATGAAGCACAGGATTATAATCATCTTCAATTCCTAGTAATAAAGGAATTAACCAGGTGTACTTCTTTAACCATAGTTGGAGACAGTAATCAAAGAATGATTCCCTATGAGGGAACGCTTCCTATGCTTGATCTAAAGAACATACTTTCAGATTGTAATGTGGAGGAGTTTAAACTTAATACCAGCTACAGATCTACAGTGGAAATTATGGAATATGCTAATAAATATTTACATACAGACTCTATTATTCCGCTAGTAAGAAGTGGTGAAATGGTTACGGAAGAACTAATTTCTAATAAGGATGAACTTAAGGCTTTTGTTCTTCGTAAAATTGTAGAGCTTAAAAGTAGAGATTATGAAAACATTGCAATTATCTGCAAAGATATAAATGAAACAGAAAAAATATTTGAGTTAATTAAGGATAGTGCTAAGGTTAAGATTTTAAACAGAGAAAATGTAGCCTATCATAAAGGGATTGTAGTGCTTCCATCATATTTTGCTAAGGGTCTTGAGTTTGATGCAGTTATCATGGTGATAGATAAGCCTGCTTCTATGGGTGAATTTAGAAGTGATAGTTTGCAGGGGGAATATAAACAAGAGGATAAACTTAGATATGTTATGGCAACTAGAGCATTGCATGAGCTTCATGTAATTGAAAAAAGTCTATTCTAAATTGGAGTAAGAATTTTTTCTTATATTATGCTATAACGAAAAGGATATATTGCTAGAAATGCGTTCGCTTCGCCAAGTAATTCTAAAATGCATTCTTCGCAACCTATACTTTTGTTAGCATAATCTAAGAAAAAAGAACTTTTCTGCATTAATTTTTACATAATAAAAGCTACCACCCATTGTAAGAGTGGTAGAATTCAGGTTATAAGATTATTCTCTTGTAGCTGATATTAGCTACGAAACTTGCCACTTGCCACCTGGGTGGCACCATTTTGATTATAGCTTAATGGCCTTGGTAGCAATTGAAGTGTTGATATATTGGTCTAACGCAGCTCCAGCCTTATCCTCATAGAAACCAGCAATTAAAAATCCAGCAGCAATTTGTCCTTGGATTTGATCATGAAGTGAGTGCCCAAAACATATGGCTTCATTCTGGTCTAATACTAATTCTTTTAGCTCCTCCTCAGAAATGCTTGTCAAGTCTGAATAGGGAATACTGTGTCTAACAACAAATCTTCCTTCATTTAATTCTTTTAGATCAAATATATATTCAAGAGGATTGGCAAAGCCTGATATTAAGGTTCCACCTGTTTTTAAAACTCTATAGGATTCTTTCCATAGAGGAATTACTGTGTCTATGAAGGCGTTTGACCAAGGATGCACTATAAAATCAAAGCTTTCATCCTCAAACACGGACAAATCCCTCATATCTCCTTGAATAGTGGTAATATTTAAATTATCTCTTTGTGCAACATATCTATCTTGATCAAGTTGCCTTGTACTGTTATCAAACACAGTGACTTCTGCTCCTGTAGCTGCCATTATAGGTCCTTGTTGACCCCCTCCTGATGCCAGGCATAGTACTTTTTTTCCTGTGAAGATCTCAGGAAACCAATCTCTAGGAACTGGCTTTGTAGGTGTTAAGTATATCTTCCAGTCACCTTTCTTAGCATTTATTACTTCTTCAGTGCTTACTGGCTTTGTCCAAGCATCCTGACTATCAACCTTTTTATCCCAAATTGTACTGTTGTTACTTATGTAATCCATAAATTATCCCCCATTCTTCTATTACGATTTCTTCTATATAAATGAATATACTCTAGCATATAATTATTGTATAATAAAGTTAGTAATAATAATTAACAAAAATTGCTCATTTAGGAGTTAAAATGAAGAACATAAACTTTTTTTCAAGTATAGAGTACTTAATCCAATACATAGAGGATAATATAGAAAATGATATTACCTTAGAGCTTCTCTCAGAAATTTCTTTTATATCTAAGTTTCACTTAATAAGAGTTTTTAAGAATGTAGCAGATATTACAATTATGAACTACGTGCGTTCTAGAAAATTAGCACGGAGTTTAAAGGATTTGTTAGAAACAAATATAACAATTGTTGACATAGCTGTGAAATATAATTTTAGCTATGAACAGACATATATAAGAGCATTTAGGAATGAGTATGATATTACACCCTCAAAATTCAGAAAAGAGCCTATCCCACTTAAAATTGTTGAAAAAATTAATATAAATCTATATATAGATTTTAAAAGTGGACTTTTATCTAAACCACTATTTATTATAAGACCAGAATTTAAAGTAATAGGTATTAAGGACATAATTGTGGAAGATGAGAATTTCACAAAAAATTTAGCCAATGATCGTGGTGTAGTCTTCTTTTTTAATAACCGCCATAAAATTAAAAATGCCATTAATCCTAATGTATACATAGGACTAACTAGAATTGTAAGTAATGATGCGGACTATACCTATTATATGCCCTCACTTCAAGTAAATACTTTTGAAGATCTTCCGGAGGGTATGTGTTCTGATATTATCCCTACTAGTAAATATATAGTTTTTCACTATATAGGAAATCATTCACCAGAAGAAATATCTGTGGTTACAATGGAAGCATTATATGATTATATTTTTCAAACTTGGGTTTTAGAGAGTAGTTATGATTTTATGCTCAATGGTGGGTTCCACTTTGAAGAAATAGATACTAGTATAGCCTCTGAAAACTATTGTGAAGCTAAAATATATTTTCCCTGGAAGGATTAATTGGAATAAATTATATATCCAGAGGGTTAACTTAATATTTATTTTTACCCACCATGTTTTAAGAACTTGCCACGTGCCACCTGGGTGGCACCCTTTTGCAGGTTTGTATAAAATTTTAGCGCCCTAAGCTCCCGCTCTTTAGTACATGCTCCTCCACAGTATTTCATCACCTCTGCATCACCCCAAAAACCCATTACAGAGTCTATATCTTCCATTTTTAATGTTTTTAATAATAACCTATCTGTTTCAAAAATTATCAACTTAAATACCCTCCTCCATACTTGTATTATTCTTGATTATATGTAAATTATATTCTCTAGCATAGAATTATTATATAATAAAATTGATAATAATAGTTAATTTTACTTTTTTATTAAAAATATATTCAATCTAAGGATGGGTTTAAACCTTGTATGTAATATTTTGGTTTTAAATGTAGAATATTAAGGTAATTTAAAGTTCGATAATTGATGCTAATACTGTCAGGAAAGATTATAATAATTATAAAAATAAAGTGAATTTAGGTAGTATGTGTAATAAAGTGTAAAAGGATGAGCCTTTGAAGATTAGGTAAGGTAAAATTATAGGAAAGAAAAGGTGAGTATTATGCTATTAAGAATATCTTTACTGGAATTTATTTTAAGAGTTGTTCCTGAATCATTGCTAATAATATTAGCAACATATCTATTTAATTATAAAAAAATTGAACTTAAGCCATATACTATTGCTAGCGTATTTATAGCTGTAAGTACATATTTAGTAAGAATGTTACCAATTAATTATGGTGTACATACTATTATAAATATCATAGTTTGTATTTTAGTAATTGTAGCAATAAATAAGATAAAGCCTATTAAGGCTATACAATCAATTTTTAAAATTATTATTATATTATCTGCATGTGAATGGATAAATGTTGCCGTGCTTGATAAAGTAATGAAGCTTGACCTTAAGGTAGTATTTAATGGACCACTTAAAAAAATATTATACTCTACACCTTCTTTGGTAATGTTTGGAATTGTAATTTTTTTGTTCTATAGATATAGGATTAAAACTAGAGTAGGGTTATCAAATGTTTGTCATTGAGAAGCTTTCCGGAATAATTAGTTCTAAGATTGCTTTAAATCTAAAAATGGACAAGGATCATGAAGAGATTATTGCTTATGGAGCTTTCAATTTAATCCAAATACTTTGGTCTATCTTCTTAGTAGCAACCTTTGGTATTGTTTTTGGGGTTTTAAAAGAGGCATTAATCATAACCTTTACTATTAGTTTACTAAGGAAATATTCAGGTGGTGCTCATGCAAGCTCTCCCGGTGCCTGTGCTGTAATTGGAGCCATAGTATCTGTGGCACTTGCATTAATTATACAGCAAGTATTTTACAAGTTTAGAAGCTTAGAGACAATCATTTTAGCCATTCTAAGCTTAATGTTTTCTTATTATACTGTTTATAGATTGGCACCTGTTGATAGCGCTGCAAAACCTATTAGAAAACTTGATAAAAAACAGTATTTAAAGAAATGCTCTATTATTACACTAAATATATTAGTAGGACTTATTATGATTTTAGTATTCTTACATGTTAAATATGGAAGAAGTATTTTACTAAATATCATTGAGTGTATATATCTAGGTGTTTTATGGCAGGCATTTACGTTGACAGCTACAGGTCATAAAATACTCAGTAAAGTAAGTCAAGTTTTTGAATATATTATAAGGAGGGAATAGCATGAAAAATAAATTATTAAGTAGTTTATTAAGCTTAAGTGCAGCTGTACTTACGTTCTTTGCCATGACAACTTCAGCATCAGCATGTACTTTTGGTTTTTATCAACCTGAAGAGCCAAAATGTCTTAGAGAAGAATAATAATTTAAGAATATAAGGATCAGCAATGGTCCTTATATTTTTGTTAACATAAACGATTTAATATGGATGTGAAAAAAATGGATAATATTGATGAATACAAAAGAAGAGAGATAAGTAATAGCATATCCATTGTTAAATTGATTTCCTTACTATTTTGTGGAATATCAATTTGCAATGAAATTTCTATGAAAAAAAACAGGGGGTTTTTTAACTCAAGTGGATATATTGATATAGTTCCAATGGGACTATTATCAGTATGCATCATATTAATTTACTGGTTATGGTCATTTTTTTCTATAAGAAAAATTAAATCTAAGCACATAAAATTAATGCACACTCTTGAAAATTTAGTTTTAATTATAATTTTTTCAGTTTTAATTATTTTGTCAAATTCTTATACTAGTCAATACAAACTATTGTTTATATTTATAATTGGTGGCTCCACTTTAGAATTAGGTATGAAGAATGGTGTTATTATGGCTACTATTTCATCCTGCATAATACTAGCTATAGATTTAGTTTATGCACCCAAAGGGAATGTTAACTTATATTTTCAAAATGACTTAATTATGGTTGGTGTATTTATTTTAGCAGCATGGACATTAGGTCATTATGTGGAAATTGAGAGTAGAAATTCACAGAAGAAAAATTTACAACTTCAAGCGCTTAATAATGAATTAAAAGAAACAGACAGTAAGCGTATATATATAGAAGAAATTCTACTAAGAAATGAAGATTGCTATAGCTTGCTTATTGAAAAATCGAGAGAGGCTATTTTTGTTCACCGAAATGGTGAAGTAATTTTTGTAAATGAAAGTGCTGTAAAGCTAGTGGGGGTTGACACTCAAGAGGAATTACTTGGAAGACTCATCTTAGATTTCATAGATATAGAAGATAGTAACCATATTAGAGAAAAATTTCAGGAAATATACCACAAGAAAAGCTCACTATTAAATTTTGAAGGAAAAGTATATAAGCGGGATGGTAAAGTTGTTGATGTGCAAAATACCTCTACTTATTTTACATATGCAGGTAAGCCAACAATACTAAGTATAATACATGATATTACTCCAGAAAAACAGGTGAAAAAATTGCAATTAGATATAGAAAAAAATATGCAATTGCTAAGTGAAACTATTGAGTTTAACAAGTCAATTACAGAGGTATTTACGAATATTTCTCATGAACTAAAAACCCCTCTGAATGTTATATATTCTGCTGTTCAGGTATTAAATTTATATAACGGTACAGAGAAGTTTTTAGATAAGAAGGATGGATACCTTATGGTTATGAAACAAAATTGTTATAGACTCATGAGATTAATTAATAATTTTTTGGATATTACGAAAGTAGATTCAGGATTTCATAAGCTAAATATGGCAAATTTAAATATAGTAAGTGTAATTGAAGATATAACCTTATCTATTTCTACCTATGTAGAAAATAAGCAAATTAAGCTTACTTTTGACACAGATGTAGAAGAAAAAATAATGACCTTTGACCCAGATAAAATAGAAAGAATCATGCTTAATTTACTATCTAATGCTATTAAGTATACTAACTATGGTGGTGAAATCTTAGTGACTTTGATTAATAATGAAGACGGTATTCTTATTTCTGTAAAAGATACAGGTATAGGAATACCGGAGGATAAGTTAAAATTCATATTTGAGAGATTTGCACAAATAGACAAAACACTAAAGCGTCCCTGCGAGGGAACGGGCATAGGGCTAGCTCTTGTTAAGTCTTTTGTAAAAATGCATGAGGGAAGCATTGAAATAAAAAGTAAGCTTAATGTGGGAAGTGAACTTATAATTAAACTTCCGACAAAAATATTATCAGAACATTATATAGAACATGAAATTCAGTATGAGACTAATATTGAGAGAATTAATATAGAGTTTTCTGATATATATTCAGAGGGTTAACTTCATATTTATTTTTAACCACCATATTTTAAGTGTGGTATAATAAGTGCAGATTTATGTAGAAAATCAAAGGGATGATAAGGATGGATTTAATAAAGATAGTTTCAAATGTTCAGAAAATTTCCGAGGCAATATCAAGCGTTATAAGAGTGGATGTAACAGTTGTAGATAATAATTATAATAGAATAGCAGGTACAGGAAGATATAGGGAATGTATTGGAGAAAAAGTAAATGAAAAATCTGCTTTCGGCTTTGCTCTAACACAGGGAGAAAGTTTTATTATTGAAAACCCAAGGCAACATTTTACCTGTCTAAACTGTGAGAACGTAGAAAATTGCAAAGAGTTTGCAGAGGTTTGTTGTCCAATCCATGTAGGTGAGGACACAGTTGGGGTTATTGGACTCATTGCCTTTGAAGAAGAGCAAAGAAGTGCTATTATAAACAATCAAGCAAATCTAATGAATTTTTTAAATAGAATGGCGGATTTAATTTCATCAAAACTACTAGAACAGGAAAATACAGAACAGATAAAGCTTTTAGTTGGTGAACTTGAGATAGTTCTTGATTCTGTAGATAGAGGGATTGTAGCAGCGGATCATAAGGGGAAAATTCTTCATTATAATACCAAAGCAGTAGAGCTATTTAAGCTTCAAGGAAAGGAAATTCTAAATACCAATATAAAAAATCTTATTGGGAGCTTAGATTTTAATTGTCTTATTGAAAAACATAAGAGTTTAATGAATAAAGAATTTACGTACAAGGGCATTAACCATCATTTCAGAGGGATTTTTGATGCAAAGTCTTTTAGTATTGGTGAGGAAAGTTTTGGTGTAGTATGTACCTTTAGTAATATATCAGACTTATTAAAGACTGTAAATAATATTACCACAGGAACTATCATTACGTCCTTTGATAGCATTATAGGAAGTAGTCACTGCTTAGAGCGAGTTAAAGTAGAAGCAGAAAAAGCTTCAAGCTCTACTTCCACAGTGCTTATTCAAGGAGAAAGTGGAACAGGAAAGGAACTATTTGCAAGGGCTGTTCATTTTCATAGTAGCAGAGCTAAGGGGCCTTTTATTCCAATAAACTGTGCAGCTATTCCAGAGCAACTACTGGAAAGTGAGCTTTTTGGGTATGAAGATGGTGCTTTTACAGGAGCTAGAAGAGGTGGTAAGGCAGGTAAGTTTGAACTGGCAAATAAGGGAACAATATTCTTAGATGAGATAGGGGATATGCCTATCCATCTTCAGACTAAATTATTAAGGGTATTACAGGAATACGTTATCGAAAAGATTGGTGCAAAAGAAGCTATTCCTATAGATGTAAGAATTATTGCAGCCACTAATAAGGATTTAGAGAGAAAGGTGCTAGAAGGTGAGTTTAGACAAGATTTGTTTTATAGATTAAATGTAGTCCCTCTTAATATACCTGCTTTAAGGCATAGGAAGGATGATATAGTAATTTTAGTAGATTATCTTTTAGAAAAATGCAATTCTAAGCTAGGAAAGCATATAAGTAAAATAGATGATGCTTCCTTAGAGGTTTTTATGAATTATGAGTGGCCTGGGAATGTGCGAGAACTTGAAAATACCATAGAATATGCTGTAAACATGTGCAGTACTAGTGTTATAAGATGTATGGATTTACCTAATAGGTTAAAAGTTTCAGAAAGCGCTTTAAAAAGCAATAAAAGCGTAGGGATTATATCTATTAAGGAGCTGGAGAAAAATGAAATTGAAAAAGCCTTAGAATATTTTGGCCATAGTAAACAGGCAATTACAAAAGCAGCTGAGGCTTTAGGATTAAGTAGGGCAACCTTATATAGAAAGTTAAAAGAATATGGAATAAAACAGTGTCAAAATGAGAATTAATTCTCAATATGAGACTGTTTTTCTTTGTTTTTTCTCAATTTGAGAAAAGTCCCCTTGGAAAGGCCATTCCTAGCATGAGTTTATTGGCATGAGTATTGCTAATTATGAATTAGACATCTTAAAAAATAGTTAGTAGGTAAGGATACTTTTTTTAGGTACCTTAGGATAATTCATATAGGAGTGGATTTTATGAAATTAAAAAACCTTATAGTTCAAACACTTAGGGAAGAAGTTGTTCCTGCCATGGGGTGTACTGAGCCAGTAGCTGTTGCTCTTGCCATGGCAAAGGCTAAGGAGTTAATAACTTTTAATTATATAGAGAGTGCAGAAGTTTTTGTTAGTCCTAACATATATAAAAATGGATTGTCGGTGGGCATACCAAATACCAAGGAAGTTGGCCTTTATATTGCAGCAGCCTTAGGTTTTATGGGTGGTGAAAGTGAAAAGGGTTTAAGAGTACTAGATGGAATTAGTGAAGCTCAGGTACAGCTTGCAAAAGAGTTCTTACATAGCGGAAAATTATGCCTGGAAATTAAAAATACTGAGCATAAGATATACGTAGAAGTAAAGCTTATAACTGATAAAGGCAATTGTAGTGTAATTATAAGCGGAAAACATAATAGATTTGTTTATATAGAAAGTGAAGGAGAAATACTTTTAGATCTAAGAAAAGAAGATACAAATAGCAATAAGGGGAAAAATATCTTATATAATTTAAAAATAAGAGAAATTATAAGGGAAATTGAAAATATTCCTCATAAAGATATTGGGTTTATGTTAGAGGGAATAGTAATGAATGAGGCTATAGCTAGGCTAGGGCTAGAAGAAAAAATGGGCATGGGGGTTGGCTTTGGACTTAAAAAAAGCATAGAACAAGGGCTTCTTTCCGAGGATTTAATGACCTCTGCAATGATGTTAACAGCAGCTGCTAGTGATGCTAGAATGTCAGGAGTGAATTTATCTGTGATGAGTAGTAATGGAAGTGGAAACAATGGACTTACAGCAATTCTGCCTATAGTTGCATATAAAAATAAATTCAAGATAACGGATGAAAAACTGGCTAAGGCAGTGGCAATAAGTCATATAGTAAACAGCTATATAAAGCATTATATAGGCAGATTATCAGCACTGTGTGCCTGTGGCGTTGCAGCTGGAACTGGTGCAGGCGTAGCTATAGCCTGGTTAATGGGTGCTACTGAAAATCAAATTGATGGTGTTATAAAAAATACTCTTGCAAACACTAGTGGGATGATATGTGATGGTGCAAAGGAAGGCTGTGCAATAAAGCTTTCAACCTCTGCATCTGTTGCTGTGCAATCTGCAGTTTTAGCTATAAATGATGCTATTGTACCTGCAAGAAATGGAGTTGTGGCAGAAACCGTAGAAGATACAATTTTGAATTTAGGAGTCCTATCTTCAGAAGGCATGAGTATTGCAGATGAGGTTATATTAAAGACTATGAAGAAAATGCAAGCGGAATATAAGGCTGGAGTAGTACAGAGGAACACTGAGAAGTACTTAAGAAAAGAGGATATTATTGCATAAAAATTTAATTTAAAAACCCATAAATTACTATTGAAATTTATTTTAATTCTGCTATAATAAATTTAACAAATAAAAACCAAACATATTTAAAAATTTTATAGATTAGTATTTCTGAGATATTCGTCAAGCTCTTATTTTCAACCTACATTATTTATACGGGAGTTCAAGATCTAGGTGTGGATTAGGCCTATAAGACCAATGCATAAGTGGCAAGGACTGTTAAACATCTCTGAGAGCACCCACCTATCTTAAAGATAGGTGTAAAAATTGGGGCAACGGTATTTTGGATTATAAATTTAAAGAATTTTTAATTCGTGTATAAAAGAGATAGAAATATCTCTTTTTTTATTGTATAAAATTATACAATTACAAATCTTTAGGGCGTAGAAAAGTCATATATGACTTTTCATTTTTGTACGTCCAGCATGTTTGCTGAGCCGGTAGGCTGAAAGAAGCCTACGTCACCTAACCAACGGGAAGACAACCTGAGAGCAAGGGCGTTACTGGCAACGGTAGGGTCTGAAGGAAGCAGCAGGGGAAATGTGGAAC
>CALJTN010000277.1 GCA_937976175.1 uncultured Clostridiaceae bacterium
ATATAGTAGTACTAAAGTCTAATTGAGTATATTTTTTACATTCATATTGACATGAAAACGGTTAGATGTTATGCTTAATTTAGAAAGAAACATATTTTATGTAATAGATTAAAAAATGTGTAATAAATGAAAAAGAAGCTAAATAGTTATTAAGGAGAAAGGTACATAATAAGAACAGAATACTCTGTGGAACTTAGTAACTGATAATTTTTTACCATAGTTAGTCTTAAATCGTATATTTTAGCGCAAAATGTACGTTTTAATATAAAAAAATAATGGGGGATGATTTTAAATGAATCGTAAAATGAAAGCAGTGATTTGCTCTATTCTTTCAACAGTTTTAATTAGTTCGATTTTAGTAGGATGTGGTAAGAACTCAACTCCAACTAGTGGTAGTGCAACTGAAAATTCAAAGGAAAATACAAGTGATATAATTTATTGGAATGTATTTACCGGTGCTGATGGAGAAAATATGACTAAATTGGTAGCAGAGTATAATGCAACTAATCCTAAAATTAAAGTTAAAAGTGTACCAATGGAAGCAAATGATTTGTATACAAAACTTCCTAGTGTTGTGCTTTCAGGGAAAGCAGTTCCAGACCTTACTATAGTTCATGCTGAAAGAATGCCTCTCTTTGTGGAAGATAATATGTTAATGCCATTAGATAATTATATTACTGCAAATGGTAGCATTAAAGAGGAAAATTATGTTTCTGAAGGCTGGAATATTGGAGGTATAGGTGGAAGTCGTTATGGTATTCCATTAGATGTACATTCCTATGTAACATACTATAATAAAGATTTAATGGCCAAATATGGACCAAATGTTCTTGATGATGGTATTATCACAATGGAGGAAGTTAAGCAAGTTGGATTAGCTAGTAAGAAAGATAAAATAACAGGGATGTCTATTGGTTGGATGAGGCCAGAATTCCTTGCTTTTTATGACCAGCTAGGTGGAACACTAAGTGCGGATGGAAGTGAGCCAAGCTTTAGCAATGAAAAGGGAGAAAAGGTATTAAATGATTTAAAAACTATGATTAAAGATGGAATTGCTAACCAAGATGGAGAAGATGTAGGACAGTTATTTAGGTCTGGTAAACTTGTAATTTGGCCTGAAGGTATTTGGATGGCAAACTCAGTAAGTGCAATTAAAGATTTAAACTGGGGAATGGCGCATTTTATTACTTATGATGCTAGTAAGGTAGTAAATTGGAGTTCATCACATCAGTTCACAATGTTTAAGAATGCTAAAATGACTGATGCAAGAGCAGAAGAAATAATGAAATTTGTTGCATGGGTTGGAGATAACTCCATTGAATGGGCAAGATCAGGACAAGTTCCAGCCTCTTTAAAATTACTTGAAAGTGATGAATTCTTAAAGATGCCACAGTCCTTCTTATTAAAGGACAAAGGTACTCAAAAAATATTTGATTACAAATATTATGGTTATGCAGTTGAGGCCCTAGACAAAATAGTTTATGAAACGATATTTGATAAAATGGATGTAAAAAAAGGTCTTGATCAAGCTGTAAAAGAAACTCAAGATAGAATAAAGGCATCTAGACAATAATAGGATTTATAAAATTAGTTGCCGATTATTGTGGAAATGATAATCGGCAACTTGTAAATAAAAATATAAATAAGAGTATAAAAAATATAAATAAAATCTAAATTTTTATAGATTAGAGGTGAATAAATTAATGAAAAAAAAGAATGTTACGCCATTTTTATTTTTAGCACCACATTTATTGATTTATTTTATTTTTATGGCTATCCCTGCAGTTTTTGGAGTAATGATTTCCTTTACTAGCTGGAATATAATGGGTACACCCAAGTTCGTAGGATTAGATAACTATAGAGAAATACTGATAAATAGTAGCTCTACTTTTTATGCTCAGTTTCATAATGGGTTTAAAAATACACTGTTTTTTGTTTTAATCAGTGTGCCTTTTATGATATTAATACCTTTGCTTCTGGCAGTGGCTTTAAATGCGAAACCTAAAGGCCATAGGTTTTTTCAGGCACTATTTTATTTACCAACTTTGCTTTCTATCTCATCAGTAATTCTAACTTGGACTTTTTTATTCAATAAAAACCTAGGTGCAATTAATAATATTTTAAAATTGAATATTAATTGGGCGGGAGTACTTCCCTACTCTTGGATTGCAATCGTAATAATTACTATCTGGTGGGGAATTGGTGGGAATATGGTAATTTATCTCTCTGGACTAGCTAGTGTTTCACGGGATCAGTATGAAGCAGCTTCTATCGATGGAGCTAATACCTTAACAAAATTTTGGTATATAACACTTCCCGGAATTAAAAATCAATTAGCATATACACTAGTGCTAACAACAATTGCTCAGTTTAATATATATGGCCAACCCTTGATGTTTTCAAATGGGGGACCTGCAGGTAAGACAACGGTTTTATTAATGTATATAAGACAAATTGCTTTTGGAACAGGGAAGCCTATAGCAGGAATAGCTTCAGCTATGGCGGTAATGCTAGGACTGTGCATAATTGCTGTGTCACTGCTCCAATTTAGATTAATGAGAAATACAGATTAGCCTTAATAATAAGATACGCGTTAACTTTAATGTATAAATTTTAATGCAACTAGGAGGAGCAGGATTATGACAAAGAAATTAAGAGAAGAATACCCACGTCCACAGTTTGAAAGAGACTGTTGGGTAAATTTAAATGGAAAATGGAAGTTTGAGTTTGACGATGAAAACCTTGGAATAAAAAATAAGTGGTTTAAGAAAGGTGATTTTACAAAGGAAATAATAGTACCCTATGCCTTTCAGTGTAAGATGTCTGGAATTGATAACCAAGAATTTCATGATATTCTTTGGTATTCAAGAGAATTTGATTTGGATGAAAAGCTAAGAAATAAAAGAGTTTTATTGAATTTTGGAGCGGTGGATTACAAAGCAGATCTATGGATTAATGGAGAGCACATGGTGACACACGAAGGTGGTCATGTACCTTTTTCAGTGGATGTGACAGATCTATTAGTAGATAAGAATAATATTATTGTTCTTAGAGCACAAGATTATACTACGGATTTGGAACTACCGAGAGGAAAACAGTATTGGAAACATAAATCAGAAGGTATATTTTATACGAGAACTAGTGGTATTTGGCAGACAGTGTGGCTTGAGGGCGTATCTGAGACTTACTTAAAAAGGGTTTGGATGACTCCAGACTTAGATAAGAAGAAGGTTTTAGTTGAATATGAGGTTGAGGGCAATTTAATAAAAACTAGTTTAAAGGTGGAGATATCCCTTAGAGGGAATAAGATAGTTGAAGATAGTATTAAGATAATGAATGGTAGAGGGAAACGAGATTTTTGGATAGACCAAGAGATGACAGAACACTGGAATCCAGAAACTTTAGTATGGTCTCCTGAGAACCCAGTACTTTTTGATATAGTATTTTCAATTTATGAAGAAGAGAAAAAAATTGATGAGGTTAAATCTTATTTTGGGTTAAGAAAAGTGTCAATTGCTGATGGGAAATTTATGCTCAATAACAGACCATACTATCAAAAAATGCTGCTAGACCAAGGTTATTGGGAAGAATCGCTTTTAACAGCACCTAGTGATGAGGCATTTATAAAGGATATTGAAATGTGCAAGAAGATGGGCTTTAATGGAGTTCGAAAACACCAAAAAATTGAAGACCCAAGATATTTATATTGGGCAGATAAAATGGGGATCTTAGTTTGGGGAGAGATTGCAAATGCATATAACTATTCTCGTAAGTATGTAAAGCGAATTAGTGATGAATGGATGGACATGATAGCGAGAGACTATAATCATCCGTGTATAGTAGCATGGACTCCTTTAAATGAATCTTGGGGCACTGAGTCTATAATGAATAATAAAGATGAGCAAGCTCATTCAGCAGCAATGTATTATATGACAAAATCTTTAGATGAATCACGTCCAGTAATATCAAATGATGGATGGGATCACACAAAGACTGACCTGTTAACTATACATGATTATGAATGGAAGAAAGAAGTTTTAAAAGAGAGATATTCAACAATTGCCAGCATTGTAAGCGCAAAACCTGCAGGCAGAGGGATGTTTGCACAAGGTTGGAATTATGAAGGACAACCAGTTATTGTTTCAGAGATGGGGGGAATCTCCTATAAAAAAGGAAACTGGAATGGATGGGGATATTCCTCTGCTAGTTCAGATGAAGATTTTGCAAAAAGATATTACGATGTTATTTCTGCAATGTTAGAATCTCCACTAATACAAGGGTTTGTGTATACTCAAATTACTGATGTAGAGCAAGAAATAAATGGTCTATTAACCTATGATAGAAAGCCTAAAATTGATCTAGATATAATTAAAGCTATAAATGAGGGAAATTGGAAGATAGAAGAATAGTTTATAAGAGTTATTATAAATTTAGAGGGTGGTGCCTATGACTAGAAAATTCGAAAAATCCCTAGCTATGGTAGGGGCAGTTTGGCAGATGGGTTCTGGGCTTGTAACAATGCTTATTTATGCTACATGGATTAGGACACAAGGTCCTGGTTTAGATCTAGCAACGGATAAGTTTATTTCTTCAAAGCTTTTGACTAATAACATATATTTATTCACTGTAAGCTTTGGGATGATGTATGTTATAGCTGGGGTTATAAATTTTTACCTGGCAAAAAAGTTAAAAACAAATGAAGTTGAAGTTAAAACACCTATTTGGTTTGTCATATGTGGAGTAATTTCACTATGTTTTATGGATTTTATAGGTACATTATCCTTTATAATAGCAGGGTTAATCGCACTTGCACGAAATAAAGCCATTAGTGTTAGTCATGGAAATTAAAGATGTAAAAAAATAAGGAGTTGGAGGTGATTATAAGTGAATTTTTTTAAGAAGAATTGGGGCAAAATTGTGGCGTTTATCTTTTTATTAGCAATA
>CALJTN010000278.1 GCA_937976175.1 uncultured Clostridiaceae bacterium
ATTACTTGCTACAGTAAGCTACAGTTATTAGATGATGATAAAGTCTTAGAGCGTCATTTTGTGCCTTTAGGGACTAATGTTATTAATGAGGTTATAAGACTACTGGCTACTAATAGTTATAGCTTAGGCGCTAATATAGCAACTACAAGCACAAACAGAGAGTGGGAGATAGGCACACCTAAGTTAGATATTATTAATGACTTACTTGCAACGATTAACTATACAAGTTTATTAGTCAACGGACAAGGTCAATTTACAGCAACGCCTTATGTGGTACCAACAGATAGGGAACACACTATCACATATGAGGAAGGTTATAACAGCATAGTATTACCAGATATGACAGAGGGTTTTGACTTTTTCAACGTGCCTAATGTTTTTGTGAGGTATACGAATAATCCTGACATTAATCCTCCTTTGCGAGTAGTCTATGAAAACAACAACGCTGATAGCCTAACAAGCATAATAGGTAGACAAGGAAGAAGAATTGTAGATCCTCAAGAAGTAACAGATGTTGCAGACTTACAAACACTCACAGATATATGCAAGAGAGATGCATATCGTATGAGTGATAAGTACAGCCATTTAAACTTTGAAACAGCAATAAATCCTATACATGGTTATTTAGATTGTATATGGGTTAAAGTGGGAGATATAAATTATAAATACATCGAGACATCATGGAGCATGGACTTAAAGGTTGGTGGTCGCATGAAACATACAGCTAGGAGGGTGGTGTCAATATGATAAAATGGGCCACAGTTACAGCAACAGGAGTAAGTTGGAAAGTTAAATTTGATGGAGAAACACTACAGAGTCCTAAGACATATAAGAAGCCGATAGGGTACACACCACAGATTAATGATAGGGTGTGTTTTTTAGTCTCTAATGGCCAATATGTATGCCTTGGGGCTTTTAATTAAGGAGGTGCAAAATGGCTTTTAAATCACTTTTAACGCCTTTTTTAGGTGATGATGTAGAGGAAACCTTAGCATCATTTATGAATATGAAGTTTAAAGAAGTGCATGACAATACATTAGATAACCGTAATCAAATAAGCATTTCATTGGAAAAAACAAGAGTGCTTGAAGTAGATAGAGGATATTTAAACAGTAAGGGAATCTCTAATATTAATCCTGACACATTGGTTAATAATGGTACTTATTATATTACTGAACCTTCAGGGATACCGACAGGATTACAAAACCCAAATGGTTATCTAAAAGTTCATACTTCTGGAACTCCTGGTTTCTTATCGCAAACTTATATACCTGTTGGCGATAATAGGATGTTTTTCAGAAGGTGTTTCAATAGTGCTTGGCAACCTTGGACAGAAATTGCAACTACCACTAAAATAGATATTTTATGCACAGCTGGAACAGGATTTGTAATATCAGACCAAAACAATTACAGAATTAATAATGTAATATATTATAATTTGTTTGTACGGAAAACAGATAGCACAGCCTTCGCTATTAACGAATCTCATGTTGTTGCTGTTATGCCAACAGGTCAGCGTCCGCCATCTACCGTAACGGCTTCGGCTTGCGGAATAGTAGGTACATCATGGCTTGGGGTAGCTGGAGCAGTATTAGGGGCATCTGGAAACATCAACCTTGTAACCTCTGTCAGTGGGATGATTTTTTTTAAAATATCGGGGGTGGTGGTACTATTATGATACAAGTATGGTTAATTGACGAACAAGGCTTTTTTACGGGCGAAAGCAAGTTTGTAAGTGAGGAAGAATTAACAGATTTAACAATTACCAAGCCTATTTTAACAGGCTACATTAAAACTAAGTGGAACGTTTTGGATTGGGAAGAAGGTGCGACTGAGGAAGAAATACAAGCGTGGAAAGATGCTAATACTCCACAAGAACTACCAACAAATAAAATCGACATTTCTTTAGAAGAAGTTACCGCGGAAATGACAATGATAATGGCACAAATGCAACTAGATCAACAGCAGTCAACAGCAGAAATTACAACTATTATGGCAATGATGATGGGAGGTATGTAAAATGTTCAATGAAAATAGTCAGGTAGTTAAATCTTGGGTTAGCTTAGTTAAAAATGAAGGCAGCACATACACACGTGAGAGCGTTCCAAATCTCTTTAATCTAAGAGAAGTGGTTTACTCTATATTAGACAGTGGATCTACACCAGAGGCAGTGACAGAAAATGTTTAGGTTATTTGAGAAAGTGAGGATGTTATTTATGGTATTCACAAAAGACAGTGCAATAGTTAAATCATGGGTATCTTTAGTTATGAGCGGTGTTTACACCAGAGAGCAAGTGCCAAACCTATTCAACTTGCAAGCGGTTGTATGGGGCGTATTAGATGAATTAGCAGCATAATAACCAAATTTCCATTTTATAAGTAAAAAAGAGGGCATACAGAAGCACTAGCGATAGTGTTATTTTTTATGCCTTTTTTAAAAAAGAGAGGTGATAGAAATGTTAGAGATAACGGAGTATTTAAGACACGCTTTAACAGGATGTAAGCCGATAGCCGCAGTATTAATGAGTTGGTTAATGTATATCATGTTCCCCGAACAGTCTTACTTGATTGCTTTTTGTGCAGTAATGGGTACTATGATGCTTGATCTAATAACTAAGTATTATGCTATTGCAAGCAATAACGGTGGCTTGATGGCATCAATTAAGAGTAAACATATTAATAGTAATGATATGTGGCATGGCACCAGAATAAAAGTGTTTTCATATTTAGTGGTATTCATCTTGGCCGGATTAAGTTATAGAGTGGCCCCGGTTGCTAGTGTCAGCGCTTTTTTGGCCAATATAATTTACTC
>CALJTN010000279.1 GCA_937976175.1 uncultured Clostridiaceae bacterium
ATTTCAGCAGAGCATGCAAGACTTTATAGTACAAACTACGAGACTATGTGCAAGAAAATAAAATTATAAGACATACCTAAGGACTGCCCAGTAATGGCAAGCGCTTCCAAGAAGGACAAAGATATGAAAGATCTCATGAAATCCAAAGTCTTTAAAGAGATTAGGTTTTTTAAGTCCGTATATAATACCACCTATAGTGTACATAACACCACCTAAGGCTAAAAATAAAAATCCCCCCAAAGACAAAGAGGTATAAAGGGGCTTAAGAGCAAATAAAGCAATCCAGCCCATACCTATATAAAAAAAGGTAGAAAGCCATCTGGGCATAGTAATCCAAAAGATCTTAAGCGTAATACCAACAAGCGCCAATGTCCATACTGTAATAATAATGCTCCATTTCCATATCCCGGTTAAAGAAAGGAGACAAAAAGGGGTATAAGAACCTGCTATTAATATAAAAATCATAGAGTGATCTAGCTTTTTGAGTCTTAAGAGTACATCGTCAGTTGACTTAACTAGATGATAGATACCACTTGTTGTATACAACAAAACAAGACTGGTGCCAAATATAAGAATAGAAACAATGGGTGTTATGCTAAAAGTAACATCACTTTTATAGGAAACAAGTAAAAATAATGTACCTATAAGTGAAAGTATAGCGCCTATTAAGTGAGTTAAAGCATTAATGGGTTCTCTCATATAACGTCTCATAAAATCATCTCCTAGTGTTATTAAGTGGTTATTAAAACTACTTGTTATCATATTTAAAATATAACATACTGTAAGGGAGTAAGTCAATAGAGGCTGAGGGAAAAATTTCTTGATTTTTAAAAATAGCTTGTGTATGATAAATACAGAAAGTAGGAGGGTGTAAATGGAGGAAAAAAATTTAAATGAAATTATAAAAGAACTAGAACTTAGTGAGAGTATAGAACTTATTAGTATTCCAAACATCGACCTTTATATGGATCAGATTATAACACTTTTTGAAGATAAACTCACACATACCAAAAGAAATAAAAATGATAAACTGCTTACTAAAACAATGATTAATAACTACACTAAAGATAAACTGCTTATGCCAGCTGCCAAAAAGAAATATACAAAAGAACATATTATCCTTATGATTTTGTTATATGAACTTAAACATATTCTTACGATAGGTGATATTAAAGAGCTTTTTGGAGTTATTATTAAAGAGGATAAAGTAGATCCTAAAAAGCTTAGTAATATCTATCAAACCTATTTGAATTGTAAAGTAAAAGAGATAGAAACATTTGAAGCTTCAGTAGAGACAATAACTAAGTCACTTACAGAAGAAGTTCAAAAGATGGATTTAGGGAATGATCAAAAAATAGAAAACATGCTGCTTGCTATTATGCTTACCGAAAAAGCTACTTATTATAAGCGCTTAGCAGAAAAAATCATTGATGAAAAAATAAAGTAGCTTTGTATTTGAAACAATGATTTTTTAGTGCTAAATTTACATTTATCGCATAAATATAATAAAGAAGAACATGAAATGCTCAAAGTCTAAAGAGATAGATTTTGAGCATTTCATTGTTTAAAAAGATGGGCAAAGAGACGGGGGGAACTTAATGAGAATGATTGTCCAACATGAGGAAGAAATGGGGAGCTATTTAGCACAATATGCAACAAGTATTGAACTCGGTTGTCTCAACTATAAAGTAGTAGAGATCGAAGAAAAATACCTGCCCTGGTTAAGTGAGATGACTCAGTGTACAGAGGTAAACTTTAAAATTGAGCTGCATAAAGAAAAACATATGGGTGAGCTTAGTTTAGATAATAATGAGATGATTTTAGCCACTATAGGATCAAAAGATATCCATAGTAGAATAGATGCTTATTATAATATGAAGACATATACTTTAGAACGGACTGATAGAGCCGCAGATACTGCCACAATCTATCAGTGGATCAATTGCTACAGTGAAAATGATGAAATAAGTGCAGAAGAGTATATAAGATGTATCAGTTATTTAAAAACGCTCTCCAGTGAATGTCAAAAGCCTGTTATTATTTATGCTAATATCTATGTACCTGATGAGACATATCGCTATAGAGGCTTAACATATAAGATTATCAGTAACTATTTAGCAGATACAAATGGTGTACTTATCACTAAGACAGTTAAAGAAGAAATTTGGAAGTATTATACGCCCACTCAAAAACCTTATGAGTTTTACCTAGATCATACAATATATCTGGAAGATTCTTTGAATGATACTGTAAAAAAAGTTATGCCGCTTTTATATGCTTCAAGAAATCAGGCTAGATTTAAAAACATTTATAAAAGTTATAGACAGGATAATAGCTTATATAGAAATAATGTTTTTTATCAAGCGATAAGTCCAGATCAGGAGATTTATGTAGCACTTACCCTCGGGGAGTTTAGAAAACCGGAGGATTATCAGATGCTAGGCATAGAACATATTCCTTTAATAGGTGATTATGGTATGTTGTATGCTAAAAGAAGAGTCTTTGATGAATTTGCAGAAGTACTTAGACTCGAGGTTGCACACCCGTATTATATCCCTATTTTAAGCTATCCTTACTGTGATAAGAATACGATAGTGCCAAATTTCCACTATGAAGTTATTGAAGAAAACTTAACATATAAAGGAAAAGGTGTTTATATCGGGGTCATAACAACAGATCATGTGGATTATACTAACCAGGCACTACGTACCAAGGATGGGGAAAGCAGAATAGCCTATATTTGGGAACAAGTAAGAGCAAACACGGGAATGCATTTTTTTAAGGAACAAATAGATGAGGCGCTAAGGAGTCCGAACCCTGAACAAATTATTAAACTCCCACAGGAGGACAGTATGAGCACAATGATGCTGGGTATTGCAGGGGGAGAGAGTGCTATGCCTCATTACAGAGGGATAGCAACGGAAGCCGATTTTATAGTGGCCAAGGTTAACACTGCGCCAGAAGCGTTTCAGAGGATATATGGAGGAATGCCAAGTAGAAATGCTACTACGATGGCAGATATGCTTATTGCAGTTCTAGAACTTATAGATTTTGCGAGACGAGAAGGACGGCCGCTTGTACTATGTATTCCTTTTAACACTAATATTGATCCTCATGACGGCTCTTTAGTGCTTTATGAAATACTTGGACTCATAGCTACAAGAGAGCGTGTTACCATTATAGTTCCAACTGGAGAAGAAGCAGATAAGATGCACCATTATAGTATTGGAGGCAAGCAACCACTTTTTACGACTGTTGATATTAACGTACAAAGAGAGAATCAAAATATAGTGGGTATTGCGTATCAAAAGTTTTCCACTATTATTTCAGTGTCTTTATATCCACCAGAAGCTGCTATAGGCGAATTCATTAACTTAAAGAGACTAGGTATTACGCGTATACAAGGAGCAGTTGTTTATTCTAATGGGTACAAAATAAGCCCTTTGAATGGAGCGATTAGGATGCTCTTTAGAATTGAAGGACCTAGGGTAGGGATATGGAAAATCCTATTTGAATTAGATACTGAGCTGTCAAGTCAACTAGATATGTGGATTTCTCAGCAAGAACTTAATGAGTATATAACGCTTAGTCCTGCCAGTCCTTTTATAACAATAGGATCGCTTGCAAGTATTAACAATGTAATGTCGGTAGGTGGATATGATAAA
>CALJTN010000280.1 GCA_937976175.1 uncultured Clostridiaceae bacterium
TGTATAAAGATTTGATTTAACAAAGTTGTTAATATTGTAGCTTCGAAGAAGATGATTTAACAAAAGAGGGGTGGAAAGTAGTGTTAGAGACCTTTGAATCTGATATCTATATTTTTAATAATGATATATCTTTTTTAATTGAGTCAAAGAATATGCCCAAAGTATTAAGTACCCTAAAAGAGAAACATATACAGGAGAAAGAAAATGGACAGTCTATTAGTAATAAAAAAAATGATTTAATTATTTGGAATGCCATATATACTAAAGAAATTATAAGAAATGGTGTGGCAAGAAGTGCTCTCCATCCACTATATAATAAGTTTTATGAAAAAATTCAAGTACTCACTAAATTAAGTGAACTGCAAGCCTTAGAGGTTACTATGGCTACGGCATATTTTAATGTTTTAATAAATGATATTGAGGTTACGGATAATTTTATGATTAATAAGATGCTTCAATACATACATGTTAATATTGAAAATCATTTGTCTCTTCAGCGTCTAGCCAGGGATTTAAATATTTCCGTAGGTTATGCAAGCGATTGCTTTAAAAAGAACATGGGCATTCCAATTATGAGGTATACGCAAAAAGTAAAAATAGATAGAGCAAAAAACCTATTACTTAGTACAGATAAAAGCATTTTATATATTGGGATTTTGCTAGGGTTTTATGACCAAAGCCATTTCAGTAGAGCTTTCAAAGCTATAGTGGGGGTGTCTCCAACAGTATATAGGAATAGCAATTATTCATAAATTACGTAAATATAATACAAAACTTAAGAGGAGGGCAACAATGGACAAGAAGTGGTGGAAAGAAGCAGTGGCATATCAAGCTTATGTTAGGAGTTTTAAAGATTCAGATGGTGATGGAATAGGTGACTTGAAAGGAATAATAGAAAAACTAGATTATTTAAAAGATCTTGGAGTAGATATATTATATTTAAATCCTATAAACAAATCACCTAATGATGATAATGGATATGATATCAGTGACTTTAGAGACATAATGGATGAGTTCGGAACCTTAGAGGATTTTGAGGAGTTAGTTAAAGGCCTTCATCAGAGAAACATGAAGTTAGTGATGGATTTAGTGATAAATCATAGCTCAGATGAACACCCTTGGTTTGAAATGAGTAGAAAGAGTAAAGATAATCCATATAGGGATTATTATATTTGGAGTGAAGGAAAGGATGGCAATGCACCAAACAATTGGGGGTCTTTCTTTGGAGGCAGTGCCTGGGAATATGATAAAATATCAAAAGAATATTATCTTCATCTCTTCTCTAAAAAACAACCAGATTTAAATTGGAGAAACGAGAAATTAAGAGAAGAAATAAAAGATATGATAAAGTATTGGATGGAAAAGGGCGTGGATGGCTTTAGAATGGATGCTATTAATCATCTTGAAAAAGATCATTCTTTTCCAGATGGAGTATTAGAAGAAGGTCAGGTATATGGTAATTTCATAAAATATGTACAAAACCTACCTGAGGTTCATGATTATTTAAAAGAATTGAGAAAAGATGTGTTTAACACTGGATATCATGTAGTAATTGGTGAAACGGGTGGAATAGGACATCACAATGCCCATATTTATACAGGCACAGATAAAGGGGAGTTAGACTTCACCTTCCATTTTGATATGCATAGTGTAGGCAGAGGAAAGACTGATTGGGAAAGACAACCTATAAACTTAATAAGTGATATAAAAGAAAAGATGAGTGGATGGCAGACAAGGCCCGAGGAAGAAGGTTGGTGTCCACTATTTTACTCAAACCACGACACTACAAGAACTGTATCAAGATTAGGAGAAGAGAGGAATTATTTAAAAGAATCTGCAAAAATGTTAGCTACTATTCAATTAACTCAAAAGGGAACTCCCTTTATTTACTATGGGGATGAAATTGGGATGACTAATGCTTGGAACTTTAATTTAGAGGATTATAGAGATGTGGCTGTGTTTAACAAATACAAGGATTTAGTTAAGGGTGGGTTAGTAAGTGAAGAAAACTATCTAAAGGGACTTGGCTTTACATCCCGGGATAATTCAAGAACACCAATGCAGTGGAATAATAGTGAAAATGCAGGCTTTACTAAGGGGCAGCCATGGATAAAAGTTAATTCAAATTATAGTGAAATTAATGTAGAGGAGCAGGTAGAAGATCCAAATTCCATATTAAATTACTATAAAAAGTTGATAGCTTTAAGAAAAAATAAAGCTGTATTAGTGTATGGAAACTTTGAGGAAATAAATAGAGAACATGAAGAAATCTATGCATATTTAAGACAATTAGAAGGACAAACTATATTAATTATTGTAAACTTCTTTGGGCATGAACCCGTATTTGAGTTTCCTCAGAAGATTGATTATGAGAAGGCACAGCTACTGTTATCAAACTATGTGGTGGAAGAGGCAGAAGCTTCTAAGAACATAAGATTAAGGCCTTATGAAACGAGGGTGTATGAAATTAAATCATAAATATAATAGCTTTATTTTGATAGTAAAGATATAATTAAAGTGTTCATTGGGCAAAGTAAGATGATGAATAATTTAATAATTAAAGGATGATATACATGAGAAATTTAAAGATGACATTAGAATTTGATGGAAGTAGATATAAAGGGTGGCAAAAACAAGGGGATAATGATTTAACACTGCAAGGTAAAATAGAGTCTGTATTATCTAAAATGGCGGGAGAAATAGTTCAGGTTTCGGGTTGCGCACGAACGGATGTAGGGGTACATGCAGAAAATTATGTGGCAAATTTTCATACTAATTGCCACTTAGGCATAGAAGCTATGCTTGATTACCTACAGGAAAACTTACCGGAAGATATAGCAGTGAAATCCATGGTAGAAGCAAGTGAAAGATTCCATGCAGCATATAACATAAAATCAAAAACTTATGTTTATAAAATAAATAACAATGAATTAAGAAAGGTATTTAATAGAAAATACGTTTATCACACTGAGATAAAACTTAATTTAGAAGAAATGAGAATTGCCGCAGAGTCCTTAGTGGGAACTCATGACTTTCAGGGCTTTGCTACGGTAACACCTACTACTAAATCCACTACTAAAACTATTAATTATATAAATATAATAGAAAAAAACGGTATGGTTGAAATAGAGGTAAATGCAGACGAATTTTTATGGAACATGGAAAGGATTGTTATGGCAAGCCTTTTGGATATTGGAGAAGGTAAGCTCAAGATAGAGGACATAGAAACCTTGCTAACTGAAAAAACAGAGTCAAAATATACGCTGATGGTTAAAACAAAGGGCTTATCTCTAAGGAATGTTCAATATTAACATAAAAATACTACAAAAAATCCATAGAGTAAAAACCATACTAAATGGGAAATATTTATTATAGCATAAACTGCAGTAGCAACGTTAAGAAGGGTATTGGATTGCTTTAGTTGCTTCTCACTTGCTATTCTCATTCTAACGTATATATAAAACAGTAAGGCTGCTGGTAGTAAAATCTTTAATACGAAACTTACAAATATGTTTTGCACTGCTTTTGCCATTAAGAGGTTTGCTTCTATGTAAAAACCTGTAGACAAAAGCAAAAGAGTAAACAATATATCTGTTACATTGAGCAGATATAAGAGCAAAAGCTTATATTTTATATTTTGAAGTGAATAGTTTTTTACAAAAGTACTCATATAAATACCTCCATTAAAGAGTTAGTATATTCTAACGTATAAAGATATTGTTAGCTATGTTAAAAATTTTATGAAATTATAAAAAGCGGTTATAACATATGTAAAGTATATTATGGAAGAGTAAAATTAATGAGTGCTTAAGCTGATATTTCGCTAAAAATAATTCAATCAAGTGCAAAGAGCTGTGGATAACCACAGCTCTTTAAAATTTAATTGTTATTTAAATAATCTTTTTCATATCCATTTAGCTTGTCAATGACCTTTGTGTATACTTCATCTACTTTAGAAAAGTCCATATTTGGTATAAAGGAAGTTTCAAGCTCGTCGTGTAGGGCTTTAGCCTCTTTTATTGTAGCTAACCCCTTGTTTAATAGTGTATAAAATTCTGCAGCATCATATTCCATTTCAGCTTTGTTCTTTTCAAGAGTATTAGGATTTAAATAGTCCTTCATATCAATTACAGTACCTGGTAAATCTAAATTATTTATTTCGTTAGAGCTCAAGATGGCAACATTTAAGTCAGGAATTAATATATGCTCGATTTTTTCAGGAATAAGGGGTGTATGGAAAATTTCTACATAGTATCCACGTCTCAAAGCTTCTGTGGATAGGAAGTCTAATACATTTGTCTTACCAGTACCAGGGCCACCTTTTAGTACATAAATGTTTTTATAATCAGAACTTAAGTTTTCAATATAGGTAATAATACCGTTAGGTGTGAAAGCTGTAGCAAATAAATGTCTATCAAAGCCTATATTAGATGGTGAGGTAGTGAATAAAGATTCTTTTAAAGACTCTTTTAGTAAGTTTAACTTATGCATATTTAAGGCTTCACTGTTATAGGTATACCAATCATCATAAACTAATTTAGCTGCTCCAAAGAAACGATAAGCTCTTTTAAAAGTTTTACCCACTTTTTTATTTATGTCGATTATTTTATGTCTGTATTTCTTAAAGCCTTCCTCATCCCAACAATCTCCCATATTTAAAATTTCATCTACTGCACCGGGATTTACTGGGTCCACTACATGTGGTGCTGTTCCATCAAGGATAGCTACGTTAAGTCCTTTAATAACTATTCCGTCTAGTGAATTATTGTCAGAAGAACAGTGATGGTATTCTATGTCATAGCCTTTTTCGTTGAAGTATTTACCAACCTTCTTCATTAAGGAAGATTTACCTGTACCAGGTCCTCCTTTTATGCATATTATTCTTCTTGCTTCGTCCTGTCCTAGTATATACCTATAGAAGGAATAGAAACCTCTTGAAGTATTACCACCAGGAAAAATGTTTTTAATTGTACCTTGCATAATATCACACTCCATATCATCATATCTATATATAATATTCAAAGGGGGTGAAATTTGTTATATATAATTTTTAATTTTTAGAGGATATATATTTAAAATAGTAGCCAATATAAATATTTTAAAACTAGGGTTGACAAAAATAAAATAGAGCATATAATTAAAGTATAACTATTCCGATATGAATAATAGGAAATGCGATGAAAAAGGAAAGTAATATGTTGAAGGGGTGCAGAGAGGAAGCGGTGCTGAGAAGCTTCTACCTAAAGATATATGAAGTGCCCTTTGGAGTATGGGCCCGAAATTATAGTAGGGTACTACGGGGTTCGCCCGTTAAAGCGATAAAGCATTTTGTGCTTTAATATAAGTGAGATTCTATATCTAATTAGGGTGGGACCGCGGAGTGTACATAGCTTCGTCTCTATAAAATGAGACGGGGTTTTTTTGACGTCAAAAATATATTTATATTTTTAAAAGAAGTCTTAGCCTAACACTATTTTTTAAGTATTCAATGCAAGGATTATATATAAAAACAAATAAAAGGAGGTAACATTATGAAATTTAATTCATTATTAATACACGGGGGAATAGATGGAGATGAGCTTACAGGGGCGGTTAATATTCCAATATACCAAACCTCAACTTACAAACAACAATCTCTAGGAGAAACAAAAGGCTTTGAATATTCAAGAACTGGAAATCCTACGAGGGATGCTTTAGAAAAACTTATGGCAGAACTAGAGGGTGGAGCAAGAGGCTTTGCTTTTGCTTCTGGAATGGCAGCTACCACAGCTGTTATATCACTTTTTAAAGCAGGAGATAGAGTTTTAATATCTGACAATCTTTACGGAGGAACCTTTAGAGTTCTAGATAAAATATTTAGCAATTTTAATATTAAGTACAGTATTGTAAACACTTCTGATATAGAAATGGTGAGAAATAGCATTACAGAGGATGTTAAAGCTATTCTTATAGAAACTCCTACAAACCCTTTAATGGATATAACTGATATTAAAAAGGTAGCTAAGGTAGCAAAGGAAAAGGGTATTCTAACTATTGTTGATAATACCTTTATGACACCATACCTGCAAAGACCTATTAGTCTTGGCGCTGATATTGTCCTTCACAGTGGTACTAAGTATTTAGGTGGTCACAGTGATTTGGTTGCAGGTCTAGTTGTAGTAAAGGATGAAGCCTTAGGAGAGAAACTTCATTTTGTTCAAAACTCCACTGGAGGAGTGCTTGGGCCTTTTGATTCCTTCCTTCTAATTAGAGGAATTAAAACACTGGGTGTTAGAATGGATAGACATAATGCAAATGCCATTGAAATAGCGGAGTTTTTAAAAGGGCGAGAAGAAGTGGAAAAGGTATATTTCCCAGGACTTTCTGAGCATCCCTCACATGAAATTCATAAGAGTCAAGCTAAAGGATTTGGTGGTATGGTATCCTTTGTTATCAAAAAACAATATGATTACAAAAAATTCTTAGAATCATTAGAGCTTATAACTTTAGGTGAAAGCTTAGGCGGAGTTGAATCTCTAGTTTGCCATCCAGCCTCTATGACCCATGCAGCAATACCTAAGGAACTTAGAGAAAAGGTGGGAATAGTTGATAATTTAGTTAGATTATCTGTGGGTATTGAAGATGCTGATGATATAAAAGAGGACTTAATTAATGGATTTAAGGAGGTTAAGATAAATGGTTAAAGTTGAAAGTTTTTCATTAGATCACACAAAGGTAAAGGCACCTTTTGTAAGAAAATGCGAGGTAAAGATAGGAGAAAAGGGAGATGTAGTAACAAAGTTTGATTTAAGATTCATGCAACCTAATGAGGAGTTTATGGACATAGCAGCTATTCATACCTTAGAGCATCTGCTTGCTGGATACATGAGAGAAGAAATGGATGGAATTATAGACCTTTCGCCTATGGGGTGCAGAACAGGTTTTTATATGATTGCATGGAAGGATGTTAGTGTAGATAAGGTTATACAAACTCTAAATTATGGACTTGAAAAGGTAATACAATCAGAAGAAATACCAGCAGCTAACGAAATTCAATGTGGAAATTATAAAGACCATTCCTTAGAAGGTGCAAAAGAATATGCAAGGTTAGTTCTAAGCAGAGGTATTAGTAGTGAAATATATAAATAGCATACTAGATATTATTGGAAATACACCACTTTTAAAACTAAATAATTTAGGCACAAAAGAAGGGGTAAATATCTTCGCAAAACTTGAGGGGGAGAATCCTGGTGGTAGTGTAAAAGATAGGGTTGGCGTTTATATGATAAAAGATGCAGAAGATAGAGGTATCCTTAAGGAAGGATATACTATTGTTGAAGCTACTGCGGGAAATACTGGTATTGGAGTTGCCCTGGCAGCTATAAATAAAGGATATAATGTAATCTTTGTGGTTCCAGAAAAATTCTCTGTAGAAAAGCAAACCTTGATGAGAGCCTTAGGTGCAACTATTATTAACACCTCAAGAGAAGAGGGGATGGCAGGTGCTATTGCGAAGGCAAAAGAGTTATTGAAAGATATTCCTAACTCTATTTCTTTAAAGCAGTTTGAAAATGAAGCTAATCCAAGAGCCCACTATGAAACTACAGGGCCAGAAATATATGAGGCCTTAGAAGGTGAAATTGATTATTTTGTAGCAGGAGCGGGAAGTGGCGGAACTTTTAGTGGTGTTATGAAATACTTAAAGGAAATGAATGAGAATATAAAGGGTATTCTAGTAGATCCTCATGGGTCAACTCTTGGTGGTGGTGAAGAGCACTGTTATGATATCGAGGGAATAGGAAATAATTTCTTGCCTAGCACCATGGATATGGATTTAGTGGACAGTGTTACTAAAATTTCTGATGATGAAGCTTTAAATATGGTAAAGTTAATCGCTATAAAAGAAGGGATTATTGTAGGTAGTTCTTCAGGAGCAGCCCTAGCAGCAGCAATAAAACTCGGAGAAACCATTGAGTTTGGAAATATTGTTGTAATACTGCCTGATAGAGGAGATAGATATTTTAGCAAAAAAATATATAATTGACACTTGTTTTTATAAATATAATATGATAGACTAATAACTAATTTAAAAAATAAACTACCTAGGGTAGAGGTGCTGTATCTAAAAGTACTTATTCGGAGCTGACAAGCATTGATGAATAAGGAAAGGAGCTATGGCCGAAGGAAATATATTTGGTGAAATTATTTTCTGGCTTTATACATAATATGTGTAAAGTTGTCACTGATTTTTAGTGGAGAGCTACAAGGTACACGAAGTTTGTATAAAAGTATGTATTTTTATGCAGCAAAGGTGTTCCTTTGCTGCATTTAT
>CALJTN010000281.1 GCA_937976175.1 uncultured Clostridiaceae bacterium
ATTATTCAAATAAATTGTTCGGCGATCTTTTAACTATAACCCAATTGTGATGATGGCTTAAATGAATATGAACAGTCTTTTTTCAATATACTAACCTCAAGTATAAAAGAAATAGGAGGTTTTAAAATGAGTGCACCTGAAAAAGTATTAGCTAAAGAACGTAGAGCAAATAGATTAATAAACGAAAAATCACCCTACCTACTCCAGCATATTTACAATCCAGTTGATTGGTACCCTTGGAGTGAAGAAGCCTTTAAAAAGGCGGCACAAGAAGATAAACCAATATTTTTAAGTATTGGCTATTCAACTTGTCATTGGTCGCATGATGGCAAAAGACGCACGATAAATTGGTTTGTAAAGATAGTATTGATAATGGTTAAGAGAGTAGTGGACTTTTACATAAAAGAGTATACAATCAAAATCTAATTTGTTTTCTTAGGATTAGTTAGACGCAATTTGACAATAATATATAGAGACTATATAATTAGCGTATTATGTATGAGCGGATGAATAAAAGTAAAAAGCAGTGGGTCAATCGGAACGGACTAGGGATTGGGAGCCTATTGCTTATATAGCGGAAAGATTTGATTTTGTACAAGTTAATGGAGGTATAGTATGGTAAGAAAAAAAGAAAATAATAATCTCCGTGTCATTTCCTTAGGGGGAATGGGCGAAATTGGAAAAAATATTACAGTGTTTGAGTATAAAGAAGATATTATAATAGTGGATTGTGGATTAACTTTTCCTAGTGACGATATGCCCGGGATTGATATAGTGATCCCTGATACAACATATTTAAAAAATAATATAGACAAAATACGAGGTATTATTTTAACACACGGACATGAGGATCACATAGGGGCAATACCTTATATTTTAAGAGATATTAATGTTCCTATCTATGGCACGAAATTAACCATAGGATTAGTGGAAAATAAATTACGAGAACATGATATGTTAAAGACAACTGAGCGTTATAATGTCTTACAGGGCGAGACTATTAAATTAGGAGAATATTTTAAAGTTGAATTTATTAGTTCTAACCATAGCATAGCTGATGCAGTTATGTTAGCTATTTTTTCGCCAGTAGGAACGATTATTCATACTGGGGATTTTAAGTTAGATTATACACCGGTAAGAGGAAAAATATTAGACTTACATCGCTTAGCTCAGCTAGGGCAAAAAGGCGTTTTGGCTTTGTTTGCAGATAGCACCAATGTTGAAAGAACTGGGTATAATCAATCAGAACGTACGGTTGGCAAAACTATAGATGGTGTTTTTGAGATGTATAATGATAGAAGGATTATGGTGGCAACATTTGCATCCAATATTGACCGAGTTCAACAAGTAATTCATGCTGCTCAAAAATATAAACGTAAAGTAGCAGTATTAGGCCGTAGTATGGTAAATGTAGTAAGAATAGCAAGTGAGTTAGGTTATTTAGATATACCACCGAATACTCTTATTGATGCTAAAGAATTTCGCAGATATAAAGATAATGAAGTGGTAACTATTATGACAGGAAGTCAGGGAGAGCCTATGGCTGCATTGTCAAGAATTGCTATATCGGAGCACAAGCAAATAGATATTAAGCCAGGGGATGTGGTTATTCTTAGTTCTACACCTATACCAGGAAATGAAAAAACAGTTTTTAAAGTAGTTAATGAGCTAGTGAAAAAAGGAACTATTGTTATAAGGGAAGATACGCATGTATCAGGGCATGCTACACAAGAAGAGTTAAAACTTGTACATGCACTTGTGAAGCCTAAGTATTTTATCCCTGTTCATGGAGAATACAGACATTTGCAGATGCATGTGGAACTAGCAATTGGGTTAGGAATGGAAAAATCAAATACACAAATTCTATCTATTGGCGAGGTTCTAGAGCTAAACAGACAAAAGTGTAAAATTACTGGAACAGTGCCGTCAGGACAAATCCTAGTTGATGGATTAGGAGTAGGTGATGTAGGTAATATAGTGCTTAGAGACAGAAAGCTATTATCACAAGATGGGTTAGTCATTGTCGTAATGACATTAGAAAAAGGCAGTAATATGCTTGTTTCGGGACCAGATATTATATCCAGAGGTTTTGTTTATATCAGGGAATCTGAACAGCTTATGGCTGAGGCTAAAAAAGAAATAGAAACAGTTCTGAGTAGCCTTGATAGCAAAAAGGTTAAAGAATGGTCTCAAATTAAAGTTCTTGTAAGAGATGAACTTAAACGATTTATATGGAATAAAACAAAAAGAAACCCTATGATATTACCTATTATCATGGAAGTATAGTACACGGTAGAAGATTTTTATAGGAGTTATTCTTCATTTTAATATTTATATATAATAACAAGAGGGAGCATTTAATGTTTCCCCTTTTTTTATAATTACTTTTTCTTTATGCATTAAAATATGTTAAAGCTGTAGTGAAACTAGAGAAAAAATAGCGTTAAATCAATGAAGCTAAGGATTTTAGCTAAATAGAGAGGTGCGTTTCATGCTCCAACAGTCTGAAGTTTGTGGGAATTTTGCGTCGGGGGCATATATGTTAAATAAAGATTTTTGTATTAAAGGTGAGTAATTTGCAGCTTTACTTGAAAAGTAGTACAAGTAAGACAATCTCCCGAAAACGTAACGGTATCAAGGCTTTAAGGGTATGGTTAAAATTACATACACTAATTACTTGTCTTATAAAGCCTTTGAGCGTCCTATAAGTGTAAGGGATAAGGGATAGCGCTTAAAACGTTAAATAAACGTATCATAGATAAAAAGATCTTAGTTAGTTATGGGAGTTAAGGCGTAGTATGCCCTTTGATAAATCAAACGGGTAATTATTACGCATATAAATAATACACTCTAATCTATTAATAACAATAAATACCGTATTAAATAACGATTAGATAGCGTTAGTATAGCGTAAGTATGTAGGAACGTTTAATTAGGGAATTATTATACGACTATAGAGCGTAATATCGTTAAATAGGACGTTAAATATTACGGGAATATAGCGATAATAAAGCGCTAAATAAGACCGTTAAATAGACGTTAAATAAAGCGTTAGATATACGTAGTATATAGCCGTAGAATTACTCATTAAATAAGACGTATCGGGCGTTAATAAATAGCCGTATATTAGGAGTGAAAAGCGAAGGTAGCGATAAGTTAAAAGGGGCTCAAAACAGCTCTGTTCCGCGCATCAGGTTGCACTCGCTCGACTTGCTAACGGCTCGATATGAGATTAAGTTTAATTCCGCGAAATGCCCGACGTACACGCCGAGAAAAATATTTCATAGAGGGGGTTTTGTTAATGGCTAAACGAGGTAGACCAAAGAAAATAAATCCTCGCGATATGCTCGATATGAGACAGATAAAAGCCGTGGAGCTAATCGTCTCTCGTGATGTAAACGGTCTTACTTACGAGCAGATAGCGGAGGAAATAGGAGTAGATACAAAGACACTTTATCTATGGCGTACAGATAATGACCACTTTATAAATCATATGGAGGAAAGAGCTGAGCAGGTACAAAGAGCCTTTATCTCCGAAGCGTATAATCAGATAAGGGGTATTATTGTAAATGGCAAGACTCACGATAAACTTAAGGCTCTTGATTTATTCCTCAAGAATCAAGGAAAGCTTAAACAGGTAGTAGAGGAAAGTGTAGAGATTACAGAGCGTACTATAGAGGATTTAGACGAGGAATACCGCGACTTATTAGGCGAGGATATTTAGGCCAGTTAAAAGCAGTGCTGCATATCGAGGATATTCGTAGTTATCACGAGACTACGGGTATCCTCTTTTTTTATACATACCGTTCCTAAAACCTTGATATTAGGGACAGCCTAGATCAGTACGCAAAATAAACGTTTGTAGAGTCCCTAAAATATGTCCCTAAATTCGGTACTGTTTTTGTATGGATAATAAGAGGGAGGGGGTACAGGGGGGATAGGGGAGCTGGATAGTACATAGTAAGTTCATCGGAAATATACAAAAAGTTTTTTTAAGTCAAATTTAAAGCAAGAAGTAGAATAGTGAATAAAAGTGAAGTACCAGCAAGCGAATACTTTTGAGTCGGCTTAAAATCAGCAATTATATACAACTACTTATTAATCTATTATATTCAAAGTAAGAATATAGGGATTATTTTTAGTAGAATAGAGTATCAATTAGTGGGTAGTATTTAATTATAAATGGTTATAAATAAATTGACTAAAACAATCTTTATTATGTATAATAAAAAGGCATGAATTTTATTACTTAATAAGGAAGGAACAGAAAATTGATTTTGACAGACGAAAGAGTAATTCCAAAACTAATGAATCCTAAAAATGGGATGCTTAGAGAACATATTTTTAGGTATGAATTCGCGACTAAATTTGCAAAGGGAAGAGTTTTAGATATCGCCTGTGGCGTGGGATACGGCATTTCGATTTTGTTAGATAAAATATATGGTGCAGATGTTACGCAGATTATAGGAGTGGATAAAGACAAAAATGCTATTTGTTATGCAAGAGAGCATTACAATCATAGTCAAGCTGAGTATTTTACTATGGATGTATTGTCTTTGAATTTAGATAAACAGTTAGGAACTTTTGATACAGTTATAAGTTTTGAAACAATTGAGCATCTTGAAGATGACGTGCGATTTATTAATAATTTGACTAAATTGCTAAAACCAAGTGGAACACTTATTATTTCTACACCTTTTGGGAGAGGGAGGGGAATACCGTGTTCTAATCCGTTCCATGTTCACCAATATAAACAAGAAGAGTTTTTAGAGCTTCTAGATGATTTTAAATATGTTGATATGTATCATCAGATTGATGAAACTATAGAGTTTCCTTTAGAGGATAAAAAGTACTATTTGATGGTTGCAGTATGTAGCAATTAATTTAAAATGATTTGAGTAGAGAGGGAAAAAAATGTCTATAGATAAACACCCGGATTTTTTACAGGAAGTAAATAAACTTAATGATGTGATGAATTATGTTGAAGAAACAATCAAATTAGTTGAGAAAAGTAGAGTAAGTTATCAGGAAGAAATTAAAGATGCTTATGTTAATCTAGATTACTTAGATAGTAGTTTAAGCTATTCTTCAATCATGCTTAATTCGACTTTGTTGGATGAACTAGAGCAGCACTTTGGTCAATTATTGCTGGTGAGAAAGAAGCCTTATTTTGCAAGAATCGATTTGAAACAAGAAGATAAGAATGAGTCAGAGCAGCTATATATTGGGAAAATGACATTGTATGACTTAAGTATGGATGTACCTATGATTGTGGATTGGAGATCGCCTATAGCAAGTGTCTACTACGAAGGGAGGCTAGGAGATGTATCCTATGAAGCTCAAGGCAAAAATCATCAAGTTGAGCTTTTTCTTAAAAGGCAATATACAATTAATGATGGTATTCTTGAAAATATAATGGATATAGACATTACGACAACGGACACTTTTTTGCAAGCAGCATTAGATGAGCATCATGCAGAAGATAAGCTTAAAGATATTGTATCAACAATACAAGCAGAGCAAAATGCTATTATTAGAGCAGACATCAGTAAGCCACTAGTTGTTCAAGGGGTAGCAGGAAGCGGAAAAACAACCATAGCACTTCATAGAATTGCGTATTTGATTTATACGTATGCAGAGAAGTTTTACCCAGAAAATTTTATGATTCTTGCTCCTAATCGTTTATTTTTAGATTATATCTCACAAGTTTTGCCAGAACTTGGGGCAGACAAAGTTAAACAAACAACATATATTGATTTTATGCTCGAGGTAGTCGGAAAGAAATATAAGTTGCCCCATCCTAATGAAAAACTTATAATGTTGGTTGAACCAGATAGTAATGACAAAGGTGAAGAATATAAAAAAATCATAAGGGCTTCTGCGGCATTTAAAGGTTCTATGATTATTAAGGAAATTATTGATGCCTATGTTAAGGATATAGAACAAAGTTTTGTACCCGGTGAAGATTTTGTTGTAGGAGACTATATTCTATATAATAGGGAAACAATTGAAAAATTATTTATAGATGAATTTTCTTATCTTCCAATTTATAGAAGAGTAGAATCTATTAAAAAGTATATATCTCATCGACTAAAGGCAGAAAAGAAAAAAATACTAGAAGAAATAGAGAAAGAATATGATAGTCAATTGGACTATATTCGAGACTCCGAGCCTATATCAGAAGAAAGAAGGCTAAAGCTAGTTGGCTTAATGGAAAGAAGAGATTCCTGCCTAGCGGTAGTTCAAAAAAATGCTAAAACGGCAGTAAATAAGTATATGGCGAAATTTCCAAAACAAGATGCGTTTGACTATTATCAATCCCTTATTACAGATGAAAATCTTTTAACAAAATACGTAACAAAGACGACTAAAGGTAATTCTAAAGAAATAAATTTACAAGTTTTGCATTATATTGCTAAGAATGCAAAATTATTATTTGCAAATAAATCTATTGAGATTGAGGATTTGGCCCCGCTTGTTTACTTAAAGCATAAGCTTTTTGGGAGAGATGATAAATTAGATATTAAATATGTAGTTATTGATGAAGCTCAAGACTTTAGTTATTTTGAATTTTATACACTAAAAGAAATTCTTGGTACTGAACAATTTACGATATTAGGAGACTTATCACAAGGAATTCATGGCTATAGGGCTATTGAAAATTGGGAGTTTCTTCTATCCAATATATTTAAGGAAGATAATAGTGCTTTTTTAACTTTAGAACAAAGTTACAGGACAACCGTAGAAATTATGGATGCTGCAAATAAAGTAATTAAAGAGTGTCCAGTGCAAGGCTTAGTACTAGCAAAGCCAGTTGTAAGACATGGGCAGAAACCACTTATCAAAGATTTTGAGACAATAAAAGATATTATAGAAGAAGTGCAAAATCAGATTGTTAATCTTAAAAAAGAAGGTTTTAAATCAATTGCTTTAATAGGAAAAACAATAAAAGAATGTACAATGATACAAAAATACTTGGCTAAAAATAAAGTTGTTCATACAAAATTATTAGATGAAAGAGAAAAACATTATAATCACGATGTCGTAGTTGTTCCTGCTTATCTTGCAAAAGGATTAGAGTTTGATGTGGTTATTATTATAAATATTGAAGAATCTTATACGAATGATACTCTTGATTTAAAGCTATTATATGTTGCAATGACAAGAGCACTTCATAGATTATATGTTTTCTTCAAGAATGGAACAATACCTATATTGCATTATATTAAATCAAGTTAAGAAAGAGGGGACATGATGAAGCAGCAGAATAATAGTACCTCAGAAATTATGACTGTCACAGAAGTAGCTGATTATTTGAAGATCAGTGAGGTAACCACTTACAAGCTTGTACAAAAAGGTGTTATACCAAGTTTTAAAGTTGGAAGACATTGGCGTGTAAAAAGAGAAGATCTCTCAGAATTTATAGAAAAGCAAAAAAGAGGCGAACGAATTGACTAATAAAACACAGAAAAATAAATTACCATTTAACTTACCTTTTTATTATGGGTGGGTTATTCTTATAGTAGGTGGGATGCTTGTGTTTTTTTCAGGCCCTGGGCAAACCTATTCCATTTCAATATTTATTGATAGATATATAGAAAACTATGGCTGGAGTCGTTCATTGATTTCGGGATTTTATTCAGTAGCGACTCTTACTGCTGGATTTATGCTTCCTTTTATTGGAAGATTGATAGATAAAATAGGTTATCGTAAGATGGTGACATTAATACCTATTCTTCTAGGAATAATATGTTTATGGATGAGCATGGTAAGATATGCGTGGATGATTTTTATTGGATTTATGTTTTTAAGACTTTTGGGTCAGGGTACGATGACTTTAATGCCAGCAGCTCTTATACCACAATGGTTCATTAAAAAAAGAGGTTTGGCGTTAAGCTTAATGGGATTAGGGGGAGTAATGGCTTCTACATTGATGCCTCCTGTTAATAATTGGCTTGTTATAAATACCTCTATAAGCATAACTTGGCAAATGTGGAGTTTGTTATTAATAGGTTTTATGGCGCCAATTGGATGGTTGTTGGTACGGGATACACCAGAAATAGTAGGGCTAATGCCGGACGGAGAGAGCGCTGATGCAAAGTCTATGACTGCGGACATATCAGAGTCATTAGAGAGATCATGGAGTGCTCGAGAGGCTATTAAAACAAGAGCCTTTTGGCTCATACTTTTTATGATGGTTGTTCCTTCGATGGTTAATACAGGACTTGCTTTTCATATGGTTTCAATTATTGGGGAAAAAGGGTTTGATTCTACTTTATCTGCCAATATATTAGGCATAATGGCTTTCGTGCAGCTCCCTCTTACATTTGTTGCAGGATATGCATTAGACAGAATTAAGCCGAACCATATAAAAATTGCTAACTTTTGGATATTATTGTCAGCCATGATAGTGATATTAGTGAGTAAGTCAACTAGAGGACTCATTATTTATGCCGTACTGCATGGTATTTTTAGTGCATTTGACTCGGTGAGTACTGCGGTAATCTGGCCTAAGTACTTTGGTAGAAAGAACCTTGCAGGGATAAAGTCTATGGCAATGACAGCTACTGTTATTGGGTCAGCATTAGGGCCATTACCATTTGGGGTTGCCTATGACCTTTTTAAGGAATATACCCAAGTTATTGAGCTAATGATGATTTTCCCAATATTAGCAAGTGTTTGTGCGATATTTGCTGTTCAGCCTTTTATGGATATAAAAGAAAAGGGTTTAAAACCAATTTGTACAAAGGGCTAAAATGAGATTTAAAAAAAGGTGTATTAGATATGCGGAAAAGTCCATATCATATACACTTTTTTATTTTGACAGTGTATATGCCTATAGTTCATCTACGGGAAACTGTTTGATATGAGAGCTGCCCTCGTATAAGAATTTTACACTATAATACTCAGGAGACTTATGAAAAAGCTCAATGTTCGCCACATCAAGGCTTAATAGATATTGTTCGCGAATTTTAAGACTTAGTTTTAAGTCATTTTGGTTACCAGATGAAGTTTCAAGTTTTTTTGTTATTTTTACCCAATCATAGATTACTTCCAGTATTTTTTCATTTATTTGATTCATTACTATTTCTCCTTTTCGTTTATTTTTTACATAAAGCAATTAGAGTACAATAATCTTTATTAGGTTTAGGTTTTTCAATCACAAGATCCATTTGTTCGTACATTTCGATTGATTTAAAAGGGGCTAGCACTTCAAAAAGTTCATACATTTGCTGTTTATGGGTTTGAAAAGAGGAAGAAGAAAATTCAGGTACTTCTACTTTTAAGGAAGCAGAAACAAGTAATGTGCCGTCTGAGGTGAGCAAAGGGTACAAATTTTCAATAAGCTGCTGACCCCCTAAAAGATACTCAAGGGTTTGAAAGCATAAAATAACATCAAAGGTACCATAAAGCTTAAAAAGACCTTTATCAAGTGCATCCTTTAAATAATAGTTTGCTGTAGAATAAGAATAATGATGTTTAGCATAAGCTATACAGGCTTGACAGTTATCGATGCCTATCCACTCAGTAACAACAGGATTATCTTTTGCAATAATTTCACTACCATAACCAACACCACATCCAACATCTAACACTCTGCCTTGACAATATTCTTTTGCAAATTTATAACGATATATATGTTCTTGCACTAATCTATTATTAGGATCCATAAGTTTTGGAACGATTCTTTTATCTGTAAATATCATTTTATATTCCTTTCTTTGGTAGTAAAAATTAAATCATCTTATTAAAGATACAGACGCGATTACGTCCAGATTGTTTAGAATTATACATCGCAAGATCTGCTTGACTAAGCAAAATATCAGGAGTTGTAGGAGTATCTAAATACATACTAATACCAAAGCTTGCAGTTACTAAAGTATTAAGATATATCTGCTCTCTTAAGTTTTTGATTATTTCCTCAACCTCTATTAAAGATTTATTTGGAATTAGTATCACAAATTCCTCACCACCGTAACGCGCAATAATCCCACCATGTTGTTTCGCTACCATATTTCCTAAATTTGCTACATCTACTAACTGTTTATCAGCTAATAAATGACCATGAGCGTCATTAAAAGACTTAAAGTTATCAATATCAAAAAAACATACTGCTAAAGTGCTGTGAGTTTTCATGGCCTGTGAAAGCATATTTGAGTAAACTTTTTCAAAGTACATACGATTATAAATCAAGGTTAATCCATCTACTAGAGATAATTTTTGTATTTTTTCGTATTGGATTGCGTTATTTATTGTAGTAACAATGTAGTTTAAAAGCAACCTAATAAGAGACTCATGAACTTGATCAAAATAATTTGTAGAGGAGTGTTCAAGTAAAAGAAATCCTAAATAATTGTTATTTTTACATAAACAAACAATGGCAAACGAATTTGTTCCATTTTTAGTAAACATAGAATGCTCTTCACAACTTAATTGGTTTTGTATTAATGTTTTTTCTTGTGAGGCTAATTTTCCTGATATATGCTCATTATACTTTTCCTTTAAGTAAGATAAAGGTAGATAATATGGACGTTTGGGATATGAATAAATAACTGCTTCTTCATCTTTTGAGTTATCTAAAACAATGGAACATGACGATAATCCTATAATGCCTATTAATATATCACAAATTAATTTTGATAAGGTTTCAAGATTGAGTTCGTGGCCAATATAATTATATACATTTTGCAGGATAAGTAAGTTTGCATTACTCTCGTTATATTGGTTTGAAATTAATTGTATTTTTTTTGATACCTTTATATATGCATAAAATACAATGAAAGATAAAATTAAAAATAATAATATATTAACCACAATATAATTTATCATCTAATAAACACCCACATACTATCTTTGTTTTAAAGCATCATATAGCTGATTTATAGAACTAAATAGCTTTATATTAGTCTAAAGTTATTTATATTTATTTATAACCATTTATAATTTAAAATTATTATATCAAATTAATAATACTTAATCAATATTTATAGTAATAAACTTATAGTCCCTTTTATGCATAGTTCAGTATAAATAAGTGCGAAGAATATAAATTATAACAATTCTTGATTTGAGTTAAGTAATTCGTAAGCGCTTAATAATCCACCCGGGTACACAACCTTCAAAAAGTTTGTCATAATTATAGTATCTTTAAACCAAGAGACGTTTGCTCCAAAGTTGCACTACATTATGTTCAAAGTTGGAGACGTTTACTACAACGTTAGG
>CALJTN010000282.1 GCA_937976175.1 uncultured Clostridiaceae bacterium
GTATGAGCTAAAGTACCTACTAGTGGAAGTCCCGCAAAGCCTGAACCGCTAAGTCCAAGAAGTGTACTAACTGCTGTTTGTATGCCTACCACAGAGTATTTGGATAAAGGTATCCTACCGGCAGCATATATTCCTATATCACTCAAAATGCCACTAGCTCCATTTCCCAGTATGCCAATTGCTGTACTCTCACTTCCTAGAAAAAAGAAAGCACCGATAATTATAATTGGTGCAAAGATACTTATACCAAAAGTAAAACCACTTTTGATATATTTAGTAACCTCTCCTAGGGATGTTTTAATATTAGTATTAATTATAGATGTAGCTATCATTATTATAGCTGCAGTTCCACCTATTAGTGCTGTAGATTCAGAGCCTTTTAACCGGAACTTTTGTATAAATATAATATCTATTATAAATGCTAATGGTGTAGCTATTGCCATTACTCTGGGTCCTATAGTCTTCGGATGCTTTAGTTTTTTAGTTTCAGTTACTTCTACATGTCCTGCAGTATCTGAGCTTTTGTCTTTTCTCATTAGTATAAAGGCAGTAGTTATAGTAACTATACTCATTACTCCCCAAAAAGGAAGGCTTTGTTTAATAATTCCCAGTGGACTCGGTATATTTGCAGTCTTAGCAGTTATTGATGGGGCTGCTTGAAGAACGAAATCGCTGGATAAAGCTACTCCATTGCCGAATATACATAAAACTACCGCGGCCCATACTGGTGGTAATCCTGATTTTATGGCTGCTGGTACCATTAAAGCCCCTATAAAAACCACTGCTGGTGTGGGCCAAATAAACCAGGAAATTAAAGTCATAGTGACACCTAGCACAAAGAAGGACATAGTTTTGTTTATCATTAGTTTCTTTATAGGCTTTATAATTAATTCGTCCGCACCTAGGTCAGTCAATGCACTGGACATTGCATTAACTAATGCAATAATTACAACTACTTCAGCAAATTCTTTGGAGGATACAACTACTGCTTTATATATTATCTGCATAGCCTTTATAATACTACCCGTGAAGATATAACCTATTGTTCCAACTCCTAAAATACATGGAAGTATTACATCTCTTTTAAGTGCAATTGTAGCTATGATTATTAGAACAATGATAATGTACACATAATGGATTATAGCTAGATTTATCATGTGTTTTTATTCCTCCTATGTGTTAAACTTAGTGAACAGTTATATAGCATATGAACTGAAAAAATTCATTTAAGTGAACCTATGGATTTTTATTGTTTACTAAAAACATAAAAACATACAATGTATTAGCTATATTACATGACTTTAACTATTATTTATGATAAACTTATGACTAACAAAAAATATTCCACTATGCAATGATGTTTTGTAAACAGGAGGAGCCGCAGGTAATAATTATCATCTATTCATAAAGGGAAACAAGGAGGCAAAGATGCTAAAAATTTGGGGAAAATTAATCCGTGATAATAGAATTATTAAAGATGAAGTGTCAGTATCAGAAATGGAAGGAAGTTATCAAGAAAATCTAAAAGCATGTATATCAGAGTTATGCTATAAATTCGATATTTCAACACCTTACTGGCTAAAATCTAATATTAATGAATATAATAGAAGGCATAAAACTAGCTTTGATGAAAATAATTTTATTGAGGAAATGTATTTTGATAAATTTATGATAGAGGAATTAAAACCAAATGAAAAATAGTGCAATCATGCACTATTTTTTCATTTGGCTTTATACTTCAAATCTATACCCTACCCCCCATATAGTTTCAATATATTGGGGATTAGATGGATCTATTTCAATCTTTTCTCTAATTTTTCTTATGTGCACAGTTACCGTTGGAATATCACCTTGTGAATCAATTCCCCATATCTTCTCAAAGAGTTCCTCTTTAGTAAATACTTTGTTTGGGTTTGCAGCAAGATATACTAGTAAATCAAATTCTTTGGTGGTGAGAATTACTTCCTTTTCATTTATAAACGCTCTTCTAGAACTCTTATCCATGGAAAGTCCTCTTATTTCTATTTTGTGGCTTTTAATTTGATCACCTTGAGTTAATCTTTCAAATCTTGAAATATGAGCCTTAACTCTAGCTACCAGTTCACTTGGACTAAAGGGTTTTGTCATAAAATCATCTGCTCCTAGACCTAGTCCCCTTATTTTATCTATATCCTCCTTTTTAGCAGACACCATGAGTATCGGAGTATTATTTTCACTTCTAATTTGTCTACATATCTCAAAACCATCAATCTTTGGCAGCATCAAATCAAGAATTATTAAATTATATTGATTTTGTCTTGCATTTTGAAGGCCTTTATCACCGCTATGCTCTATAACTACTTGAAAGCCATTTATCTCAAGGTAATCCCGTTCAAGTTCTGCTATACTGATATCATCTTCAATAATTAAAATTTTTTTCATTATATGTCACCACATCTATATTTTTTTAGAGTAAACACCATACTTGTACCCTCTCCTTCAATACTATTAGCCCTAATATTACCTCCATGCTCTTCAATAATTTTTTTTGCAATAGAAAGACCGAGTCCACTTCCACCTGTTGCAATATTTCTAGCTGGGTCAGCCCTATAAAATCTATCAAAAATATATGGAAGGGCTGATTTAGATATTCCCTGTCCATTGTCCCTAACTTCTATTATAACGCTACATTCATCCTGCGTTATAATAATATTTATTTCACCATTTACCTTATCCATATATTTTACTGCATTTTCAATTATGTTTATAAATACTCTTTTAAGCTGTTGCACATCTGCAACCACATACAAGGGATCTGCATGCGTCGGAAGACTATTTATTGTGATATTTTTTTCCAGTAAATGAAAATGAAGTTCTTCTATACAGTCCTCTACATACTGATGTACATTTACCCTAGCAAAACTAAATGGAAACCTATGCAAATCTAATTTAGAATAGAAGAATAATTCATCAATTAGTTTATCAACATCAGAAGCCTTAGTATAAATGGTGTTTATATATTTACTCATTTTTTCTGGAGTATCTGCAATGCCGTCTCTTATGCCTTCAACGTATCCTTTTATTGCTGTAATAGGTGTCTTTAAATCATGAGAAATATTAGAAATAAGTTCTTTCCTATTTTCTTCATATTGAAGCTGAACTTCTATAGATTCTTTCAGCCTTGCTCTCATTTCCTCAAAGGCAGTGCACACTTCTCCAATTTCATCCTTTGAATTCGTTTTAATTTGAAAATCTAAATTTCCTTCCTTAATTTCATTAGCTGAAGCTTTTAATTTATATAGCGGTTTTATAATACCTCTAGCTACAATAAAGGTCAGTGTGCCGTTAGTTGCAATAAGTATTACTATTATGAATATACTTATTGTAATATGAAGCTTATTGAAGGCTCTTTTCAAAGGTTCTACATTAGTAGCTAAAAACACACTTCCGCTTCCTTTATCCGTAAAATAGAAGTCCTGCTGACTTAAAAACAATCCTATTTTGGTACCTCTGAAGGGAACAGTAATGTTTTTTACATATTCCCCAAACTTAGGGAGATATTCATTTGAATTAAAGTCCAGTAGTGTGGGGCTAGAATATATTATTTGATTATTTTTTCTTACTATGATCCCTGAATTTAACACCTCTAATTCTTGTTCTAAATCCTTTAAATATATTTCATTCTGAAAGTTCTCAGGATTCTGAATTGAAGTTAACTTAATGGTTGAAAACAATTCTTCTCTCTCATCTACAGTTTTGCTAAAAGGATACATTTGAGTTTTAATGTCATAAGCCTTTTGAGCATCACTAAAGTAATAGAATCCCGCTAGTAAGGCTACCATTACAGTTAAAATGATGGGTACAATAAGCATAGCAATATACGACAATATCAATCTTACTTTTATTGACATATTTACCTCCTTGTATCCCTCTTAATTTTATTCATATCTAAGGGCATCAATTGGATCAAGTTCAGCTGCTTTCTTAGCTGGGTATATACCAAAGAAAACACCTACTGCTGAAGAGAACAAAATAGAACCAATTATGGAAGCGCCAGATACTACTGGAGTTATCCCTGCAAAACTTCCTATTATTTCTGCCCCAACAATACCTAAAATCATTCCAATTATGCCCCCTATTAAGGAAATAATAACTGACTCAATTAAAAATTGCATTAATATAATCTTAGTTGTTGCGCCTACTGCCTTTCTTATTCCTATCTCTCTTGTTCTCTCCGTAACTGATACAAGCATTATGTTCATGACACCAATACCCCCAACTAGTAGAGATATAGCCGCAACAGCGCTTATAAATGCTGTAAATATTCCAAGCACACTGTTAATTTGTTCAAGCATTGATAGTGCATTTTCTGCTGAATAAATTTCCTTTCCTCTGTTATTGTGTCTTGACTCTAACATTTTTATTGTTCCATGTCCTACTGATTCACTATTATCTTGTGAATCTGCAACCACTGTCATGGAATTTATTTTAAGTTCACTAGACTGTAACGTACTTAAGAAGGTTACTGGTGCAGTTACTATAATTGGTCTACCCGAATTTCCTCCTCTACCAAAAGGAGAAGATATTCCTTTTTCCACACCAATAATAGTCATCTTTTTCATTAAAGTACCCTGGCCTATCTTAATACTCTCACCTACCACATCTGAGTAACCAAATAAAGTAATTGCATCATTTTCGTCAAGTATTCCTACTGCTGTTCCTTGTTCATATTCCTTTTCGTTAAAATATCTTCCAAAGATAATCTCTGTATTATTTATATATACTAGATCCGGGGAGCCACCTCTCATATAAGCTTTTTTGCTGATTTTCTCAGAAAAAACAGTGCCTTGAAGTTGAAATGAAGGGCTCGCATATTTAATACTCTCAATCTTTTCTTTTATTTGTTTAACATCTACTAAGGTTATATAATCAGTTGACTGTGCATTTGCTCCACTTACTTTAACAGTAACAGATGCCGCTCCTAATTTTTCAAATTCACTTGTAATAGCTGATTGACCTCCTTGGCCAAGAGATACAATTGTTATAACTGAACTTATACCAATTATTATTCCAAGCATGGTAAGGAAAGCTCGCATTTTATTCGCCTTTATACTTTCCAAGGCTGTTTTTACACTTTCAAATATATTCATACTTTCACTCCCCTATAAAACAATTCTATGAGTAACCTTTGAATCTGATACAACTTGCCCATCCCTAAATCTGATTATTCTATTTGTGTGGTCTGCAATATCATTTTCATGTGTTACCATGAGTATTGTAGCTCCTTCATTGTTCAAGTCTTGAAATATCTTCATTATATCTTCTGAAGATTTAGAATCAAGATTTCCTGTAGGCTCATCTGCCATAATTACTGCAGGAGAATTCACTATAGCTCGTGCTATGGCAGCTCTTTGCTTTTGCCCTCCTGATATTTCATTTGGTAGATGCTTTACCCTATCATAAAGACCGACTTTTTCCAGTGCATAAAGAGCTTTTTCTTTTCTTTCTTTAGATGGTATTCCTGCGTACATCATTGGAAGCTGCACATTATCAAGCAAGCTAATTCTTGGAATAAGGTTAAATGATTGAAATACAAATCCTATCTCTTTATTTCGAATATAAGCAAGTTCATCACCACTAAGAATTGAAATATCTTTTCCGTTTAAAATGTACTTACCACTATTCATTTTATCAAGACACCCAAGTATGTTCATCAAAGTAGATTTTCCAGAACCAGAAGCCCCCATTATTGCTGTAAACTCGCCCCTTTCAATCTTGAGGCTAATATTATTTAGAGCTGTGAATTCTACATCTCCAGTTTTGTATATTTTTACTAAGTCTCTTACCTCTAACATTCCTATTCCTCCTTGTATTCCACTGAGGTACAAAACAATTACTATTTGTTTTGCTCTGTTGCCTCTTTCACAATTGTACCTTCTTTAATTATAGTTGAAGGATTCAATATGACTTTTTCTCCACTTTTAACTCCTTCAGTTATTTGAACTTCAGTATCTGATTGAGTGCTAATATTTACATTTCTTTCACGTACCATGTTTTCTTCAACCACATATACTAGGTTTTTACCACCTTTTTCTACCTTCAAAGCCTCCGACGGTATTTTAGTAGCCTCTGCAACTTTCTCTACAAGTATATCTACATCTACATCAAAATCTATCTTTATAGCTGGAGCCTTATCTAAAATAGATATCTCTATTCCTAAAGCAGTTTCACTTCCTGTTGCTCCTACTGTTTTCTTTGCTGCAGGGTCAATAAATGAAATACTTCCTTTATATATGTTAGTTCCACTTTTAATCATTACCTCTTGACCAATTTTAACTTTATTAGCATCATACTTACCAAGTGATGCTATTGCCTTTAAGTTTTCTATATCTTGGATTACAACCACTACTTGCATTCCATTCCCTATAGAACCTTCTATTGCGTTCATTGTTGTTACTACTCCAGCATTTTCAGCTACAACTGTGCTTTTATTTTCAGTTACTCTTTGTTTTGCAGAATTTAATGATAATTCCGCTAGTTTTACAGCATTATCTGTTTGCTTTAGCTTCTCCTCTGAGATAGGTGACAGTGAGCTCTTTTGCTGTTTTAAAGTCTCCGCTTTCGCTTTATCTGTTGGATTTAAACTTTTCTCTAATGTTGTAATTTCTTTATCTAAATCTGTAATTCTACTTTTTATACTCTCGTTTTGATTGTACAAATCTTTTTTCTGAAGCACTGCATTCTCATATTGAATTTGCGCCTGACTAACGGTTGAGGTTAAATCTTGAGCTTCATAAACAACTAATGTATCTCCTACTTTAACTGTATCTCCTACCTTTACATTAACCTTTTTAATTTTAGCTTGAAGGCCATAATATTCCTTACTATTCTTTGATTTCACCGTTGCTGTGGTAGAGATATAGGACTTAAGCTCCCCCACCGTTACTATAGAAGTTTTTACAGCTACAATTTTATTATCTTTCTTTTTTCCACTTATTAAAAATACACCACTTAAAATACCTACAACAATTAAACCATACACTACTGTTTTCTTTTTCATGATTATTCCTCCTTATATGTCCATATTCATAGATAGGCAATTATTAACCTTTATCTAGCTAATCCTAACTCCCTATTTACATTATACAATATTGATATAAACTCCATCTAAAGCATTTCTAAAATTTTTCTAAAATATACATAAAAAAAATAAAAATAGAAGCAGAACCTAAGCTTTGTTCTACTTCTACCTTTTTATTCTTCATCTTCATTATAAAAATCTAGATATGAATGACTTTCTCCGTGCTTTTTCCAGCCTAAAATAGAATCCATATTTACGTTTTGTGCGGATCTGAAAATTGATTTCTCAACATCACTAAAATTTTTCTTTAACTCTTTAATTAACTCTTTAATTTCATGGCGTTTGTTTCCTATTTTTTTAGCTGCAACCATGCAGGCACAATTTAGTGGCCAAATACCACTGTTTTGAGTAAAGTTTTCAATATATTGTTCTTCAATATAATATAGAGGACGAATTAATTCCATTCCTTGAAAATTTTGTGCTTTTAATTTGGGAAGCATGGTCTTGAAATTTCCCGAATAAAAAACATTTAGCATTGTTGTTTCAACTACATCATTATAATGGTGTCCAAGGGCAAGTTTGTTACAGCCTAGCTCCTGCGCTTTTGCATATAAGGCGCCACGGCGCATTTTCGCACACATGTAGCAAGGATAATCCTGTGCTATATTATCGATTATATCAAAAACCCTTGATTCAAATATCTTCACGGGAATATTTAAATATTTACAATTGTCAATTAATAATTCTTTTATATTTTCATGATAACCAGGATCCATAGCAATATATTCTAGTTCAAAGTTAACTCTACCGTAGCGTTGTAACTCTTGAAGCAATTTAGCCATTATCAGACTATCCTTACCTCCTGATATAGCTACAGCGATTTTATCACCTTCTTCAATTAGCTTATAATCCTTTATGGCTTTAATAAATTTTGTCCAAACAGGTCTTCTGTATGTTTTAATAAGGCTACGTTCTATTTCCGCAAGTGGTTTTCTTTCATTAAACGGAACTAAGATTTCACACCCTTCTCCTGCAATACTACTCATAAAATCACCCCTTTTTTACTAGAGTATTATAACATATTTAAAAAGCATTTGTCTTTTTTTCTCACTCACTATATATAGTCTATAATCAAGTATATGCTAAGGTCTTAAATATTTTAGCTATGCAAATCTTTTATTTATCAATAAGAAAGACCTTAGACATAAGTCTAAAGCCTCCCATAATTTAGCTATTAATTTATTTTTTTTGTGCCTTTGCTTCTTCATATAATGCTTTAAAAGCTGTTGTTGCAGTAGTTGCACCAGTAACTACATCTACCTTATCTTCATTTAAAGCAGTCTCAATTAATTTAGCATAAGCTTCTGCAGGAGAAATTTTTGTAACGTCTTTCATCATTTTAGCATATGCTTCATCTTCACTCTTTTTTAAACCATCTTTATTAACTTCATCATATTCTATTTTAACAATTTTATCATCTTCATAAGTTAATGATAATTCTGCTTTCCAACCACGCTCGTCAAAATCTGCTGCTGACGCTGTATATGTTGCATTAGTTTTTTCTGGCGTTGTTGTTTCTACTACTGTTTCCGGTGCTTTAGTTTCAGGTGTTGTAGTCTCTGCTGCTTTACCACATCCACTTAAAATCGAAAGTGTCATTACACCAGCTGTTATTATTGAAAGAATTTTTTTCATTTTCATTATTAAGACCCCCTATTGATAAATAATATTTTCACAAATATCTAGATTATTATACAATTTTTATTGAAAATAGTCAATTAATTAGCTTTAAAATAGAGTTTTGTTCATAAAATTCACAAATTTCTTCAAAAATACACCTACCACACATTTACCTTACTCAACTGTTATTGCATCTCTTATTGCAAAGACCATTCTATATCCTTCTATATTAGATTTGTTTTTTTCTTCTCCATCAATATTTCTTGAAATAAATAAATAATAGGTTTCAGAGTAATTATAATTTATAATAGGCGTAACTTTAACATATTTTTTATCAAAACTTACACTCAAGATAACATCCACTTTATTGCCAAGACTATCTAGAACGTATACTGTATCTCTAGTTATAACTAAATCTTCAATAATTTTGTTGAATTTAATTGTCCATTCTTTATCTTCTTTTACACTAGTAAAACTTTTTAAGTCTTTCCAGTGTTTGCTTTGAATATTTGAGTCAAGGGTATTGGAGTAGATTTCATTAAATGGCATTGCCACGGCGATATTATACTTTGAAGGCGTTCCTAGAACATATTTTACAAGTACCTTATCTCCAACCTTTAAATCCTTAACTGATTTTAAGTTTGATGAATAATAATAGTGACTATTGCCTTTTGCATCTAAAACTGTAATATAGATATTTTTTTCTATAGTTTCAATTTTGTTCAAAATTCCTGTTATATCATTCACGCCTATAGGCTGCTTTATTTTTTCCATAGTAAGATTATTAAAGTTTTGTTCCTTAAGATTTTTAACGGTTATATTGGATGTTATACCTTTTGCTCTTACAACTGTATAAGGATAAGTTATAGCTTGTGTTACTATCATATCTTTTGATGGGCTTACCTCTTTAACGAATACATTAGTTCTACCTTCATTATCTTCTATGCCTGTAACTTCAATTGAATATCCTCCCGTAGGTTTAGCACCACTCATTACTGCAATATAAACATATCCAGTTGAGTCATCTACCATATAAAGAAACCCTTTTTCATGTTTGTTTTTATTAATCCTGTCCATGAGTATTTCAGGTGTGTCTTTATGGCTTACTACCTCAAAATTTATTTTGTTAAGCGTAATACTCTGCAAAGGAGCATTACTTACTATCTTTGAACTTAAAGCATATACGGAAAGTGATGCAAAGCTAAGTGACATAGTTAATATTAGGCTAAGTACTATATTTCTTTTCATAGTTATTCCCTCCATTGTTATAAAGATTCCTTTATAGAGTAGACGATAGTAGCCTATATAATGTTTCATAAATTTAAACTATTAACAAGAAGAAAAGAGAAATGGCAACCTAATGGCTTCCATTTCTCCTTTTAAAATTTTCTATTATTCTATGACTCATAAGCTACATCTACAGACCTAGTGAGCTCTTCATGAAATCTAGGGATGTATTTCTATTTATCAAATAGACCGCCAGTTTTCTTATTGCTTCTACTTGCTTTTCTTTGTTTTCCAATTACTTTATCAGGTCTTGAAATTCCACCCTGCTCAGAACTTTTCTTTTTCTTTTCCTCAATAATTTTTTTCATCATTTCAATATTGTTGCTCGACATAAATTTTCCTCCTTTTGCAGCAAATTAAAGAATGTTATATACTATAGAATTTATGCTGTAATTTATAATTTCTACATTTTTATTTTCTACACTCAAATATAACTTGTTATTTTCCCTACTAATCAGTTTATCCTAATTCTTTTAAAATTTCAATATAATATTACAAGTAAAGAGCACTTTTTTATAAAAATCAATGTTTGACCTACTAAATGTTTATATATGCATAACTATTTAGAGGTGATACTATCCAGCTTAGTTAGTACATTTCTATATCCCGGTTTTATAATTTCGTTATTATATAAATCTTCATAGCTTACTTTATTTATATCAAATTCTAATGCTTTTAAAAAATTGTGGCCATAAAGCTTTTTAATAAACATCTCATAGTCTTCTTTTATTAAATTATGGTGTTTTTTTTCATAGTCATATGCTTTTGTATCATTATTTAATTTCTCTATAATTCCATATAATTGATAAATATAACTCATTTCTTTTAAACTAAAAGTTTCCTCTAAAGCTGAAATAGCTTCAGCATAATTTAAGTTCATAGGTATAGGATAAATGCTGATTTTATTCTTATAGTGAAATTCTTTTAACATCCTTAAACTTTGAAATAAGGTAGTGCATATATCTAATCTAATAATGGTGGCATACTCAATAAGCTTAAGAACTCGATTTTGTTCTTGATACTCTCTTCTAGCTTTTTCAATTTTACTTTGTGTTTCAATTGACTTACAAGTTGAATTTTTATTTATAAACCAACTGAAAATGCCCCCTAAAATAGTTCCAATTATAATAGAAATAGAGGATATCAGTGGAGTTATAAGCTTATCGGGTATGAGTGCCAATGCTCCTATCATCCCAATTTCCTCCTCATAAAAAGTATTTTCTGAAAAAGTATTTTCTACAATATAGTTTCCATAGAAATATATTTTATTCTCCCACCCTTACATGACTTTTTCACTCATTATAGAAGTGTAGCCATTTACTCCTCAAATCTTATCAAAATATATTTTGACAAGGCTATCATAATTGGGGTATTGTTTCTATATAAAGTTTATGCAAAAACATTCTTGTAAAATTAAAAGTAGGCTTTAAAGTAATTTTATTGAAGGAGATTATAAAATCATGGATACACAAACTAATAATGTAGGTCAAGTTAGAAATAATATATCTATAGGTGCTACCGTTGATGTTATATTAAAAAAAGATCAACGAACAAGTAAGTTAACTAGAGGTGTAGTAAAGAGGTTATTAACCAACTCAGCAGTACACCCACGAGGCATAAAGGTGATGCTAGAGGATGGTCAAGTAGGTAGAGTTCAAGCTCTTATTTCTAAATAAAAATCAATATTTTAAGTTTTAAAATAGTTTACCATTATAATGAATTTAATGGTAAATTATTTTTTGTGTTTAAATTTATAAATTTTTATTGCATTTATAGTTAGAATCATATATACTTATAAAGTTACCTAGTCCAAATAAAATATTTACAAAATTATAAAAAACTTGCTAATGCATTGCAAAACATCGGATCATTGAAACCCATAACAAAAGATAAGACATGAATTTTAAAACTTCAATTCTTAAATTCTTACCCTTTTGATTCTAAAATTTCTTAATGAATCCCTTAATAAAAATTTTGTTGAATAACGTACTGATAACGCTTATAACATAGCCTAATTTGTTATAACATGATTTACATTTCTACTAGAGGAATAATCAATTAATAATTGTTATATGCCTTAGTATACTGGTAAGGAGGTATTTAAATGAAAAAAGATGAATTGTTTGAAATTACAGAAGATGTAATTAATGAATGTCTAGAATGTTTAGACTAACAACAAAAAAGCAAATCTATCACTGCTAACGTTCTAGTGAAGGTTTCTTTTTTTTATATAAAAATATTTTAAGAATTTTCAAACAATTAATGATGTAAATAGAGGAAATTTACTTTTTATGGAGAATTAGTACTTGAAAGGAAGTGTATAGAATGTTAACTATTTCTTTTATTAGTGGTGAAAAGGAACTATTTGATTTAAAACAATCTGAATGTGATATGTTTAAAAGTTGGTTTTATAATTTTGAAAACTCTAGACCACATGAGATTAATTCTATGGGTAAAAAATATTTATTTAATAAAAAGGCAATAGCTTATATTGAGATAGAGCCTTAGAGTATGCTTTGACACATCAAAGAAATGAATGTTTCTTCGCTTTTTTATATTTTAAATAGCATCGGTTGTAACATTTCTTATGCCATAACATATTATAATACTAAATTTAAATTGTGGAGGTATAAAATGCATGCTATGGCTCATATACAAGGAAGTACGTTAGCCCCCAAGCTTACTGGTATGGTTTACTTTATGGATGTTCCAGGTGGCACAGATGTTTATGTGGAAGTTAAGGGCTTGCCATTATATAAACCTGGAACAAATAAGACCCCACCCATTGGTCCACATGGCTTTCATATACATGAAATTGGAAATTGTAACATGAATGACCCAACAGAACCATTTACTAAAGCCGGTGAACACTGGAATCCTACCAATCAGCCACATGGCAACCATGCAGGAGACTTACCTGTGCTATTTTCTAATAATGGTTATGCCAGAATGATGTTTTTTACAAATAAATTTAAGGTTTCAGATATAATTGACAGAGCTGTTCTTATTCATGAAAACCCAGATGATTACCGTACAGATCCAGCTGGTGATGCTGGTAAGCGAATAGGCTGTGGTGTAATTAAACAAAGTTCTTACCCACTTCGTCCATATATTTAAACATATTACAGCTCCAAAGGTGATGATTTAAAGTGTAGTTTATTATTAAAATCTACACAAAAACCTCTTGCTATATAAAAAATAAAGCGTACTGCAATTAACCAGTACGCTTTATTTTTTAAACTCTATTTCTATTTGAACAATTTCTGAAGCTGTTCCTATTCTTATAGGAGGTCCCCAAGTTCCCGCTCCACTTGAAACTACAATATTATATGTGCCTTTACTAAGTAACCCGAAGTCATTCTCAAATATCCGGCTAGTAATAATATTTGCTGGTAGCAATTGACCTTTGTGAGTATGTCCTGAGAATTGTACATCCACTCCTGCTTTTTCTCCTTCACCAAGATTTGCAGGTTGATGGTCAATTACAAAAACAGGTAAACTTTTATCTGTATCAGCTAGCAATTCATCTAGTTTTTTTCGTTTTGTCTTAGCATATCTCTCATAGGATAAATCCTCTCTGCCTACAATGTAAAAACTATTATCTATTTTTACAGTCTTTTCCCTTAATAGATTAAAGCTGGCTGAGTTTTCATACTCATAAGCAATTTTATCTACTGCTCCCCCATAATACTCATGATTACCAAATACTGCATAAACTCCATATTTAGAACGTATTTTTTTGAATTCTTCACCCATGTTCTGACTTATAAAAGGCTCTATATAATCATCAATAGTGTCACCAGCTAGTATTACTATATCGGGGTTTAATTCATTTATCTTGTTTACTATACTTATAAGTCTCTTTTTATTAACAATGTCACCAAGGTGCAAATCTGAAAGCATTACAACATTTAGTTTTTTTAACGTTCCCGCATCTTTGTTAATTTTTATTGCATACTTTGTTGTTATAAGATTTGTTGCATTGTAAGTTCCACAAACTAATAAAACAGCTACAATCATAAGTGCTCCAATATTAGATATAAAATATATCTTTTGAAGTGTAATAGCACTTATGAAGGAAAACCTCGTTATACCCAAAATCAGTTTTACAATATCTATAATTCCTAGTAATATTATAAAATATAAAAAAGCTGCCATCCAGTATCCACCTATAATATTAAGGGATTTTTCAAAAAAATGAGGTACTCTATTTTTACCTAGCCTTGCTATTACAAAAGAGAATGCAATAAAAACAAACATTGCCCAATATAAATAAACACTGAATTTAGGAATTGCTCTGTTTATAAGTAACCAGCCTTTTCTGCCAACATAAATATTTGCTCCTATAAAAAGAAAAAAAGAAAAGAATATTTGAAAATAAATCATTTAATTATATTTCCTCCAAACTTAGTTATTTAAGATTAATCTTTGGTTCTTTAACTGCTCTAATTTGTCTAATTATACTAAACATTGGCATTTAAGTCTATGTACAATTATAATATTTACAAGTTTTTTTATTCGAATATTAGCTATATATTTTAATGCAACCGATTGCATATATTTGTGTAACATATTATAATATAAGTATATGAAGGGGGTAACTATATGAAAAAACTTTTTTTAATGCTTAGTTTTGTATCTATACTCATATTTGCAAGTGGTTGTAATCAAAACTCAGCACTTCCTAATAAGGATGTAAGTATAAAAGAAAATGCTGTTAAAGATAATGAACCTTTAAGCACAGTAATAAAAGGAGATAGTAAATTTAGTAATAAAGATTTAATTTATTTTATAATGACAGATCGTTTTTATAACGCAGATACATCAAATGATAACTTTGCTGATGTAGATAAAAATAATGCTAAAGCTTATCATGGTGGCGATCTCCAAGGGGTAATAGATAAGTTAGATTATATAAAATCCCTAGGAACAACTGCCATTTGGATTACTCCTGTGGTGAAAAATGAATACGCTGGTTATCACGGTTACTGGACTGAAGATTTCTACGCAGTAGATCCTCATCTAGGTGATATGGCTACACTTAAAAAGCTTGTGAGTGAAGCTCACAAAAAAGATATGAAGGTTCTCCTTGACCACGTTGTTAATCACACTGGTTACAAATCTCCTTGGTTAACTGACAAAAGTAAAAAGGATTGGTTTCATCCTAAATTGGATATTTCTAATTGGAATGATCAAAAACAAGTTGAAAATGGGTGGCTGGCAGGTCTTCCTGATTTAAACACCGAGAATGTTGAGGTGAGAAAATTCTTGCTAGACAATACCTTATGGTGGATTGAACAAACTGGTGTTGATGGAATGAGATTAGACACTGTAAGACATATTCCCATGGATTTTTGGCAGGAGTTCACTGAGACAATTAAAGCTAAATATCCTAGTTTTTATTTCCTAGGGGAAGTATGGAATGAAAATTCTAGATACTTAGAGCAGTATCATAAGTTAGGACTCGATGGTTTAACTAACTACTCTATGTACAAGGGTATTCGTGAGTCTTTTACGAGATTTGGCAAGACTAATTCATTAATAAGCGCAATAAATCGTGAAGAGAGCTTTTCTTCTCCCGAACTTAACGGTATTTTCATTGATAATCATGATAATACAAGATTAATAACTCAAGGTGGAGAGCACGGCACAGAGTATTTAAAACAAGCCTTAAGCTTTATAATGACATACCCTTCCATACCTATTATATACTATGGAACTGAGATAGGCATGGAAGGTGGTGCTGATCCAGATAACAGGCGAGATATGGAGTGGAATAAGGTAGAAAAGAGTGATATTTTAACTTTTTATAAGAGCTTAGCTAATTTAAGAAGCACCAACCCTGCCATAGTGTCAGGAGACTTTAAATTATTAGACTATGATAATTACTTTATTTCCTACATGAGAGAAAAAGATAAGAAATCAGTTATAGTGGTAATGAATCTTCAAAACAAAGAAAAAAATGTTGTCATAAATATTCCAAATAAAACAAAAGAATTTACGGACTTATTAACTAGTAAAAAATTCAAGGCAAAGGATCAAAAATTAGAAATAATCCTTAAGCCATTAGATTTAATAATTCTTCAATCTAATGATTAATTATGGCTATCTTCACTATAATATTAATGACTTCTCTTATAAAATAAACGTAGATAAACATTAAAAAGACGACCAAAAGGTCGTCTTTTTAATGTTTATCTACATAATATATAGGTACAAATGGCAGGTACAGTTACCTCTTTTATAAAAGCTACAGCACCCTTATTTACACCTGTTTTATTTACTTCATATTCATTTGCTAAAACTCTCCACTGATTATCATCGGGCAAAACTACTTTTATTCCTTCTTTGTTAGAATTATGAATTATGATTAATTTGCTGTAATCCTCTTTAAAGGAAGATGTTAATTCATAAGCTACAGAGTTACAAGGAGCTTCAAGGAAGGTTAAGGATTTTCTTACTTCAACCGCAGTGTCCAAGGTCATAACCTTTTGGCTCTTTCTCAAGGCAATTAAATTCTTAATGTATTCATAGGTTTCTCTGTATTTAGCTTTTCTACTCCAATTTATTTCATTCACGGCGTCACCGGAATTATAACTATTATGGTTCCCTTGTTTAGTCCTTAATATTTCTGTTCCACCCTGAATAAAAGGTACTCCTTGAGAAGTAAGAACTATAGATAAGGCAAGCCTATTCATTTTTTCTCTTTCTAAAGCAGTGTTATTAGAATTGCTTTTTTCAAATTTATCATTTAAGCACAAATTATCATGAGAGCTTACATAATTTATGGATTCTCCAGGTTCTTGTGTGAAATTATATATTTCATTGTCGTACATAATTCCACCAACAATGCCCTTTTTAATTTCTATCTCAAGGTTTAATGCACCATTTACAAATCCCGCGGAACTACCGTCATTATCCCCCTTTATTGCATTTCTTATATCGTCATTAAACACAGATATTTGCATACCCTTTTGACTACCTTTTCTTAGCTGCATAGAAGGTGGTAATGATGATGGTCCCCCAGTCCATGGTTCACCATAAATAATAATATTGGGATTAATAATCTTTGCTTGGGTTACTACTTCCTTCATAGTCTCAATATCATGAAGAGCCATTAAGTCAAATCTAAATCCATCTATCTTATATTCCTCTGCCCAAAACTTAACACTATCTACTATAAACTTCCTCATCATTGGCTTCTCAGAAGCTGTTTCATTGCCACAACCAGAACCATTAGTGTAGTTACCTTCTTCATCCCTTCTATAATAATATCCTGGCACTAAGGTATCCATGGGTGAATTTCCTGTAGTAAAGGTATGATTATAGACAACATCCATAATTACGCTAATACCATTTTCGTGCAAGGTCTGAACCATAGTCTTAAACTCTTTGATTCTTACGGTGCCATCTAGAGAATCTGTAGCATAAGAGCCCTCTGGAACATTATATAAATAAGGGTCATATCCCCAATTATATCCACCAACAGTTTCATCCACACTTGCAAAATCATAAACTGGTAATAAATGAACATGAGTTATCCCTAGATCTTTAAGATGATCAAGTCCTGTAGTAATGCCCTCAGGGGTTTTGGTGTTTTTCTCAGTGAAGGCTAAATATTTACCTTTATTTTTAATCCCTGAGTCTTCTGATACTGAAAAATCTCTAACATGCATTTCATAGATTACTGCCTCAGTTCTATTAATTACTAAAGGTTTGTTGTGATTTTCCCAATTGTCAGGATTTAGAGAATGGAAGTCAACAATCATTCCCCTCTTACCATTAGCACTAGCTCCTTTAGTGTAGATATCCGGTGTTTCCTTTTCTACTCCATTAAATACTACTAAATAGTTGTAGTATTTATTTTTAAAGTCGCCTTTAAGGGAAAGCCTCCAGACTCCTTTTTCACCTTTGGTCATTGCGTATTTTTGTCCTAAGTCATCTTGCGGAGTTTCGTACACTAACACTGAAATTTGTTCTGCAGTAGGGGCCCAAACCTTAAATGTTGTATTATCCTTAGTGTAAACTGCACCTAAATCACTTCCATCATATATAAATTCTTGGTTTTCTGACATTTTATCCATTATAAAACCTCTTTTCTTCTAAAATATCGTTAATTCATTACCCAAATGCTATAACACGACAAACGTTTGCATAAAATAAAAGATCTATTAAGCTCTATTTTCTTCATAATATGTAATCATCCTTAAAAAAATAACTCTAGATGTCTAGAGTTATTTAGTTGATTCTCTTTCAACCAACTTTGTATCAATAATATAATTATTGATATATTCCTTTTCATTCTCTAACTTGTTTATTAACAGCTTGACTGCAAAATAACCTAACTCTTCAGAATTGACATCTACTGAAGATAGTGGAGGATTTCTATAAGCAGCTAGTGGAGTGTTATTAAACCCAATAATAGAAATAGGCTTATCTGATATTTCAGCAATAGCTTTAGATGCACCAAAGGCAATTAAATCATCAGTGGTAACAACAGCCGTAGGATTAGATTTACTTAAGATTTTTTTCATAGCATCATAACCACTAATTTCTGTAAAGTCTGCTACTTCTATCATATTTCCATCTATTTTTACGCCTATATTCTCCATAGCTCTCTTGTAACCTTCTAATCTATTTATAGTTACATTAAGAGTAGGTGACCCTCCTATAAATGCAATTTTTCTTTCACCCTTTTGTATAAGGTAATTAACAACACTATACATGGCATGAAAGTTATCATTATCAACCCATAAAAGCCCTTCGGTACTTTCAGGTTTTCCTATTACTACGAAAGGATAATCTGCTTCTTTTAAATAGGCGATACATTTGTCATCCTTCCTTACCGTTGGCAAAATAATGCCATCAACCCTTCTACTATTTATTAAACTTGCTATGTACTCTACTTCTTGCTCTTCATTGCTACTGTAAGTATACATAATATAGTATCCCTTTTTTTGAGCGTAATGACTTATGCCCCTCATAATTTGGATAAAAAAAGGATTAACAAATAAATCTTCATCAGTATTAGGTAAAATAAGACCTATGGTTTTAGTTGTTTTACTAACAAGGCTCCTAGCTATGGCATTAGGGTGGTAATCCACTTCCTTCATTGCCTTATAAACCTTTTTTTTAGTTGCATCACTAATTTTAGGATTATCTGCTATTACTCTTGAAACTGTTGAGGGAGATACATTCGCTAGTTTAGCGACTTCTCTTATAGTTACTGACATAAAAACTTCACTTCCTACTTTCTAAAAATATTCTATGCTCATTATATTATTAAATGTACTATTAAGCAAGTTTAGCTTTTACAAATGCTAGGCACCATTTAAGATAACTATATTAGTATGCTAGTTATTTTAAATGATGCCTTGCTAGAAAATTTAACCTTTAGTAGCACCAGAGGATAATCCTTCTACAATATGCTTTTGCAGATATACAAACAGCAATGTAATTGGAATAGCAACTAGAATAGCTGCTGCTGCAAATCTTGTAAATTGAGTATTTTGTTGCTTTTGAACCCAGAAGAATAATCCCATAGCAAGTGTTTTCTTCTCTGCGCTTCTTAATATTATTTGAGGAAGTATAAAGTCAAACCAAGGTGCCATGAAATTTGTAAGTGCAACTAATGTAATTATGGGTCTTGCTAAAGGTAATATTACTTTTACAAAAATCGTCATATTAGAAGCTCCATCTATCTTTGCAGCTTCATCTAAGCTTCTTGGAATACCATCGAAAAATCCCTTACATAACCATGTGTTATATGGTATCTGCCCCCCAGCGTACACAAGGATTAACCCCCAATGACTATTTAATAATCCTAACTTATTCAATAGAATATAAATAGCAGTCATAGCCAAGAATCCTGGGAACATTTGTAAAATCATCATAGCCATAAGTCCTTGTTTTCTACCTTTAAACTTAAATCTTGAAAAAGCATAGGCAGAAAGTGTTGTTAGCATAATTGACAAAAACATATTGATGGTGGCAATCTTTAATGTGTTTTTATACCATATTGGGAAATCTGTTTTTGTAAACAACTCTTTATAGTGAATTATCGTTGGATCTTTAGGCATTAATGATGAACTAAATATGTTTGTACCACTATTGAATGAAGATAAAACAATCCAAACTATGGGTGTCAATATTACTATACTTATAATCACTAATATAGCATATATTATGGTCCTTTGAATAAGCGTAGATAAGCTTACCTTTTGGTTTTTGCTTTTTACCGCTTTAGGTAAATTACTATTTTGTCTTTTGTTTTTTTCTGTATTTATATTCATTACATCATCTCCTCCTCTTTAAAAGATTTGGTTTTACTAAAGCTATATGCTGAAATGCTTGCAACAAAAATAAATAGAATAAGGGTGATTACAGATGCCATATGGAATTGATTCTGATCCTTTGTCATCTTATAAATCCAGGAGATTAAAATATCAGTATCTCCTGCATATTTTAACTTTCCATTAACTGGATTACCATCAGTCAATAAATAAATCATTGCAAAATTATTGAAATTATAAGCAAAAGACATTGTTAATAGTGGCATTGTTTGAAAAAGAACTAGAGGCAAAGTAATCTTAGAGAATTGTTGCCACTTAGTTGCGCCATCAATTTCAGATGCTTCATATAAAGAGTTATCTATATTAGTAAGTACCCCTGACATAAGTGCCATAAAATAAGGTGCTCCTATCCAAACGGTTATTATCAAAACCATTATTTTCGCTAAAAGTGGGCTTGTAAAAAAAGGTATCTTTTCCATTCCTAAAGAACTAAGCACATTATTTACTGGACCAGGTCCACTAAAGGCCAATCTCATTACCAGTAATGAGATAAATGCTGGTATTGCATAAGGTAAAATAAAAATTGTCCTAAAAACCTTTTTGAACTTTATTCCCTTAGCATTAGTTATTAATGCTAAGAATAATCCAGCAAAAAAGTTGCAAGTAGTGCTTACTACAGCAAATATAATTGTCCAAAGTCCTACACGTACAAAAGTATTATTCCAGATCTTCAAGTTCACTAATTGCTTAAAATTGTTAATTCCTACCCAATCAACTAAATTCCTAGGTGGTAGATAATTAGGGCTTGAAAAATTAGTAAAGGCCACAGCTACGGTGAACATAATAGGAAGCAGAATAAAAAAGGTAGTAAATAGAAATCCCGGTGTTATCATTATATGAGGAAAATACTTGTCCCAAGCATAGATTAAGAATTCCTTTGTGTTTAGTGGCTTAGTACCTTTTTCTATGGCTTCTCCTACTCGTTTTGCATCATAGATGTTAAAAATATATACTAAAATTATAAGACATAAAACAATAATGGCTATAAGACCTTCAATCATTAAGAAAATAGAGTGGTCTCCCGCTGCGATTCCCTTCACAAAGTATTGTGGAGTATCTCCAAGGGTAATAAGTCCCTTTATTGATGTTAAAAAATATGAATAATTAAATAAAGTGATTATTCCTATAATTGAAAACACAATTCCTTTAAAAATTTCTTTATTAAATAACTGTCCGAGGCCCATAAAGAGCACAGAGAAAATAGTTGCTTTTTTTGATCTTTTCATTTATTGCCTCCTAAATTAGCTAGATTTTTTTAAAAATTTAGTCATTCGCTATATAGCAAATGACTAAATTCTATTTACCACTAATTATATTTATTTTTGAGCGGCTATTGCTTCTCTAACAGTCTTTGCTGCATTTTTTAATGCAGTTTCAGGAGATATTCCGTCGTTCCACATTGTTGAGAATGCTGCTCCGTATGGCTCCCAAACAACTCCCATTTGTGGAATTGATGGCATTGGTACAGCGTATTGTGCTTGCTCTAAAAATGGTGCAACAAACTCATTATTTTTAATTGCATCTGCATCCATTAGTGCTTTTACTGGTGGTATTTGCTTAGTTAGTTCAAATCTTTTTAGTAACATTTCATCAGATGTTGCAAAGCTAGCGAACAACTGAGCTGCTTTTGGATATTTTGAATAAGCACTAACAAATAATGTTCTTATTCCTGAAAAACTTGATTGTTGATCTCCATTTGTTAATTTAGGTAATGGTGCTACAGCAAAATTAACTCCAGCTTCTGTTCTACCTTGTACTGCCCATGGTCCATTAATCATGGCTCCTATTTTTCCTTCGTCAAATAGACCTTCCATAATTTGACCACTTGCATCTGCTGAGTTAACTGGTAAAATCTCTTTTAAAGCTATTAAGGATTTTGCTCCTTCAACTGCTCCTGTTGAATCAATACCTACATCATCCTTATTTGTTCCACCTTGTCCAAAAATGTAGCCACCGCCACCAGCTATAAAGCTATGAGAGAAATAAGCATTTCCGATATCCCACATAAAGGCATACTTGTTTGATTTTGCATTATTGAATGTCTTAGCTTTTGCTATTATTTCTTCATAAGATTTTGGTGCCTCTGGGAATATATCTTTATTATAGAATAATCCATAAGTTTCTATTGCTGTTGGGTATCCATAAACTTGTCCTTTAAATGATACTGCATCAGAAGCTGCTTGCATGTAGTCATTGGTAACCCTGTCTGCAAATAGAGTGTTTTCTATAATTAAACCTGATGCCACAAGTTCTCCAGTGTGATCATGTGGTGCAGCAAATACGTCAGCTCCTACTCCTGCAGGGCCATCTTGAGCTAATTTACCTTTAGCATCAACAGGTCCTACTTCTTCGTATGTAACTTTTACTCCGTATTTCTTTTCAAATTCCTCAGTAACAAGTTTCATAAACTCGCCTTCTGGACCTTGAGATTCCCATGCTACTAAAGTAGCTCCCTCTTCAGGTTTTAGTTCATCTTTTACTGTTTCTGAAACTTCTGGAGTTTTTTCAGTATCTTTGTTAGTAGTATTCTTAGTGCCACACGCTGCTAAAGATACCGTACATGTTAAAGCTAACAATAGACTTAATAATTTTCTTTTCATATTCAATCCCCCTAAATTATTATTAGTGCAAGATTCCCTTGCAACCGTTTGCATGGTTTAATTATAAACTGACTTTTTCAAATTGTCAAACACTTTTTATAGTTAAATTTTATTTCTTTAACTGTAAAAAAAGCTTTCATGTTTTACAGTGCAATCGGTTGCAAATACTTTCCACTTGATTATAATATCTTAGTTTCACTTCTGTCAATAAAAATATTGTGTCACTTTTATGATTTTTCTATTTCTTCTGCACTTCCCTTGTTGGAGCAAGGGGTTTAACCGAGGTACACTAATTTTTTTCTTGCCATCATATTTTCGCATATAAAAAAATAATAGAAATTATTTTGTGCAAACGCATTCACAAATACTTAAATTTATATTATTATATTAGAATAGGACTTAAAATATTACGTTATATTTTAGTATTCATGAAATTATGGTTTTTAACCATGTATACCAGACTGTTAGGTAATGACTTTCATTGCTATAGTAGTTTACATAAAGATAAAGGAGGAAGCTATGCATAATAACATTAAAGCAGTTATATTTGATTTAGATGGGGTATTAGTTGATACTGCCAAATATCATTATTTAGCATGGAAGAGGCTAGCACAGGAGCTGAATATTGAGTTTTCTATAGAAGATAATGAGAGATTAAAAGGTGTAAGCAGAATGCAGTCATTGGAAATCATACTGGAGATTGGCAATACTACATTAGATCCTGATAAAAAACATGAACTAGCTGAAAAAAAGAATATTTGGTATGTGGATTACATTTCTAAATTAACCCCAGAGGATATTTTACCTGGCGTTATAGGTTTTTTAGAAAGCACCAAGGCAAATGGTATAAAGGTTGCTTTAGGCTCTGCAAGTAAAAATTCTATGCTTATTCTTAATAAATTAAATTTAACGGATTATTTTCAAGCTATAATTGATGGTACAAAAGTAAGTAAAGCAAAACCCGATCCTGAAGTTTTCTTAAAAGGTGCTGAGGCACTTAATGTATCGCCTCATCAATGTATTGTTTTTGAAGATGCAGAAGCAGGTGTGGAAGCTGCCATTAATGCAGGAATGTTCTGCATTGGAATTGGTTCTGAAAATATATTAAAAAAAGCTCATTTAGTGATTTCAGGATTTTCTAATATGACTTTTGATAAATTAAAACTACATGGAGCAAATTAGTTAATGGTTAATTTGTACTCCAGGAAATAACTAGGAGGTTTTTATGAAACACTATTATAAATTAGACGAATGGAATATTATTGAAGAAGGCTTTAATGCTGATAACAATGAAATATCTGAGAGTATTTTCAGCTTAGGTAATGGATATATGGGACAAAGAGCAAATTTTGAAGAAGAATACAGTGGTTCAACTCTTCAAGGAAATTATATAGCTGGGGTTTACTACCCTGATAAAACCAGAGTTGGTTGGTGGAAAAATGGGTATCCAGAATATTTTGCTAAAGTTTTAAACTCAACAAACTGGATTGGCATAAACATTAAAGTTAATGATATCTCTTTAGATCTTGCTAAGTGTGCTGTAAAGGAATTCCAAAGAGTTTTGAACATGGAAGAAGGTTATTTACAGAGAAGTTTTAAGGCTGTACTCTCAAATGGTAATGAGATTGAAGTAATGGCTAAAAGATTTATTAGCATGACACGTGGTGAAATAGGAGCAATTAAATATTCTATAAGACCACTAAATTTCAAGGGTAAATTAGAGATTTCTCCTTATCTTGATGGAGACGTCATGAATTCTGATTCTAACTATGATGAAAAGTTTTGGGATGAGATTTCCAAAGACGTTAAACCTTATGAAGCGTGCATGATGCTAAAAACGAAAAAATTGGATTTTCACATCTGTACGTATATGACCTATGAATTAACTAAAAACGGTGAAATAATTAGCCCTGCCGTGACACTAGATAAAAGTGAAAAATATGTTGCCAGCACTGCTTTAGTGGATTGCAATGAAAATGATGAAGTTGTAATTTATAAATATGTTGCAAATACCTCATCTAGATATTATGAAATAGATAAACTTATTGAAAAAACTAAAAAACTTTGCACCAACGCCAAAGCGGATGGGTTTGAAGTATTATTAAAGGAACAAGCTCATGCTTGGAAGGAAAAGTGGAAAGAAAGCGATATAGTTATTGAAGGTGACGTTTCTGCACAACAAGGTATTCGATTTAATATATTCCAATTGAATCAGACATATACGGGAGACGATCACAGACTAAATATAGGACCAAAGGGGTTTACTGGTGAAAAATATGGTGGAAGCACCTACTGGGATACTGAAGCTTACTGCATTCCCTTTTATCTAAGTACTGCTGAGGAAAAAGTATCTAGAAACCTTTTATTATATAGGTACAAGCAGTTAGATAAAGCTATTGAAAATGCTGAAAAATTAGGCTTTACAAATGGAGCCGCTCTTTATCCAATGGTAACAATGAATGGTGAAGAATGCCACAATGAGTGGGAAATAACTTTTGAAGAAATCCATAGAAATGGTGCCATAGCTTACGCTATATATAACTATGTAAATTATACTGGTGACAAGACTTGTCTAGGTGAATTTAGCTTTGAGGTGCTGGCTGCCATATCAAGATTTTGGGCTCAAAGAGCTACTTTTTCAAAAGATAAAAATAAATATGTGATTCTAGGCGTTACCGGACCTAATGAGTATGAAAATAATATAAATAATAACTGGTATACAAATAAAATTGCCTGCTGGTCTTTAGAGTATACCCTTGAAGTTATAAATTACCTAAGTGAAAATGAACCTGAAAGATTAAATGAACTGAAGCAAAAACTTAATTTTAAAGATGATGAGATAATTACTTGGAAGAATGTCATTGAAAATATGTACTACCCATCTGATGAGGAACTTGGAATTTTCCTTCAACAAGATGGCTATATGGACAAAGAGCAAACATTAGTTAAGGATCTAGATAAAAAACATTTGCCATTAAATCAAAACTGGTCATGGGATAGAATACTGCGCTCATGCTTTATAAAACAAGCTGATGTACTTCAAGGTATTTACTTATTTGAACAGCAATATGATACTGATACAATTAAAAGGAATTTTGAATTCTACGAGCCTAGAACAGTACATGAGTCTTCCTTATCCCCTTGCATTCACACCATTTTAGCTGGAAGAATTGGAGATCATGATAAAGCTTATGAAATGTACTTAAGGGCTTCTAGACTTGACCTTGATAATTATAACAATGATACAAACGACGGCTGCCATACTACCAGTATGGCAGGAACCTGGATGGCAATTGTCCATGGTTTTGGAGGACTCAGAGTTGGTCAAGATAAATTAATTTTAAATCCGTTCATTCCGAAGCACTGGTGCTCATGCTCCTTTAAAATAATATATAGAGGTGCACTTCTAAATATTAAATTTACAGCAAACACCCTTCAGATACAAAATGAGAATGACACAGTAGTTAAATTATTAGTTTATGAAAAAGATTACTGTTTAAATGGAACTGATTTATTAGAAATTAAAATACTATAAAAGTACATTATATTTAAAATTAATCAAAAGCCTCAGCTTATATTTTCAAAGCTGAGGCTTTTACTATTTACTCAGCCCGCTTATTTTGATAAACTTTATTATAAACAAAAGAAAAATTCATCAATGGAGGATAACTATGACTTTTAATAATGATAAGATTAAAGCAATAGCTGATAGGATTATGAATAGAGCAATTAAAAGCGGCTTTAAAAAGGAAGAAATAGAAGATTTCTATATAGAATCAATATTAAAGCAAACCACCTCAACTAGAATCAAGGACTTTATTGAATTATCCTATTATAAAGGAATATTTAAAGGACTTCAATATTCTGAAACTTTAATTAACTCAAGTATTATTCAGAAAAATACTAACACTTATGCTAATGAACTTGAAAAACAGAATGCTGAACTAACCAAAAGACTAGAAGCTTTAAGTAATATAGTTTTAAATATTAAAGAATCTCCTAAACACACAGGTAAGCTAATTGAAGATGGGCGCAACTTTGTTTCTTATAAGAATAAATTCATAAGTAACATTAACAATGCAATAAAGATGGCCTTAGATAACACAACTTTTTTAGATGAAAAACAGTTATAATTACTAATAAAATAGCAAATGTCTACTCTTGTTTTTGATATATTCATATGTGTAAAACATGAAATTTTAAGAAACATTTACAGACTTCCATCATATAGTATAATAATATAACTATAAAGAAGATGATAATATGCATGAAGACAAAGATTTTTATATTCAATTAAATGATAGCGTTGAAAGAATGCTTAGAACATCAGAGTTTTTAGGTTCTGGTCATAATGGAATAGTTTATTTGCTTCCCAATAATAGAATAATCAAGATTTTTAAAAATAAAAAAATTTGTGAGAAAGAGTATAGTATTTTTATAAGAACTAGAAAGAGCAAATACTTTCCTAAAGTATACGAACATGGAGCCTATTACATTGTACGAGATTATGCAGGTGGAGAACGGCTAGATAAATATATTAAGAAGAACGGTATTAATAAGAAAATATCCTATAACATAATTAAGCTTATTGAGGAATTTAAGAAGCTTAAGTTTAAAAAATTAGACATTCGATGTAAGGATTTGTACTTAAAGGCTGACTATTCAATTACCGTAATTGATCCTAAAAATAATTATTCTAAAAGAGTGGTTTATCCTAGACATTTGATGAAAGGATTAAACCATTTAGGTGTACTGGATGAATTTTTATCAGTAGTTAGACATGAGGCTCCTGAAACTTATGAACTATGGAATTTTAGGTTTAAACAGTATTTAGAAAAGGGCATTAAATAAAACATAGGCATCTTAAAAAAATAACTGGTAAGCATACTAGTTATTTTTTTAAGATGCCTTAATATCAAAATACATTTAAACTATTATTAAGCGTGTCTTTAACATAGATAATTACCTTAAGTTTATAAAAGTAATAATATTGTATATTATTGCTTTGTTATAAGACCTTTAACTCTCTTAACTCTTCTATAAACTCCTCAAAGTTTAACACCCTTGAATAATCTAATATGGTCCTTGCGTTTCGGATTATTTTTTTATCATCTGATACTAATATATAGGATTTGTTGTTCTGGCAAATATCAATTAGGCTATAATCATTTATAGAAACTTTATCTCCGTTAGCAAAATATATTTTTTTATTTTGCTCATATTTAATAAAATCACTTGCCATGCGCCCTTCAGTAGAACTAGGGCCTTTATCAGTAATAATGTGTGTTAATAGCTTTAAAAATTTGTTTGACAGTACAAAATCTTTATTGAACTTCACATACTCTTTTACTGATAACTCTCCAGCTATATCCTCGGATATTTTAAAGTCAATATACTCTATATTTTCGATAGTATCAAGTAAGGTGGGATATTTATTCCACACTTTTATAACTATATTAGTATCCAATAAATACTCTTTACGCATCATTCTCTTATCTCCTTTTAGAAGTAATATATATTAGATTCTAATTAAAAACACGTCTACACTGCTATTATTTAGATGTGTCAATTTAATCGCCTACTATTAGTTTTATTAATATTATATTCACTAATAAATAAATGGTTAACTATTATCAAAATTCTTATTATTTGCACCTTGATAAATGTAAATAATGACACTATAATTTAGATAGTAACTTATGAGTTTTTAAATTCCTATGAGGTATAGTATTTACATTATTATAATAAAAAAACTATAGGGAGTAAACAATTAATTATTGTTATACAATCCTGCGAACTACAAGGAGGGCAAAGTGCTTGATATAAACTATAAAGCCATAGATAAAACACTTTGGCAAGGACGAATTGATAGTGATAGTAACTTTGATGCCTTTAGATGGCATCAATGGGTGAAGCCAATTGATTTAAGAGAAGAAAATTTAATTCCATACCAGGGCAAGCTAGGATTTGCTTTCCTAGGATTTTGTTGTGATGAAGGAGTTAAACGTAATAAGGGCAGAACTGGCGCTGCTAAAGGGCCTGAAAGTATTAGAAAGGAACTCGCTAATCTACCATGTCGTTTCACAAAGGAAGTAAAGATTTTTGATGCTGGCGATATTTTCTGTGAAAATATATCTTTGGAAGAAAGTCAAAATTTACTTTCAAAAGCAATAGAAAAAATCTTAAAACTAAATCTTTTTCCAATTGTTTTAGGCGGTGGACATGAAATAGCTTTTGGACATTATAAAGGTATATTAAATTATTTAAACCAAAGTAATACTAATCCCAAAATTGGTATAATAAATTTTGATGCTCATTTTGATCTTAGGCCTTATCCAAATGGTGGTAGCTCTGGAACTATGTTCAGACAGATATCGGATATATGTAAAGAAAAAGATCTTAAGTATTCTTATCTATGTATTGGAGTTCAAAAACATAGTAATACTATTGATTTGTTTAAAACTGCAGATAATCTTGGAGCTGAATATATGTTAGCAAAAGATATTGTAGATAGTGATAACTGGAATGTCTTGGAAAAGTTGGATGGTTTTATAAAATTCCAGGATGAAGTCTACATAACTATATGTTCTGATGTATTTTCTTCAGCTTTTGCACCAGGAGTAAGTGCATCACAGCCTCTGGGCCTAGATCCCGAAAGAGTATTAAAATTTCTTAAATATATCTTAAAGTCTAATAAAGTAATTAGTTTTGATATAGCAGAAGTTTCCCCAAGGTTTGATCAAGATAACGTTACAGCAAACTTGGCCTCTGTATTAATCTTTTCAATAGTTAATTCTTTATGTGAGATTCATGATTTATACCTATAAGACTTAATAATTATATAGAATTAAAAGTGATTTTGAGACAAAAATATTAATAAGTTCAAAATACCAAGGAAGGAGTAGCTGATTCACAGCTAACAAATAAAAATATGGATGTACACGTGTTTTTAAAAGGCAGTAAAGAACCTATTATTTATAAAGGCGACAGAATTGATGTTTTGGATTTTGAAATGAACAAAGTTAAATATAAACAGATCAGATATTTTAGAAATGGTTTCAGTAAAAGTGAATTAGTAGAAGCCACATGTATAAATAAAATAGTCAAGATTGAATTATAATAAATACCTACATTCATATTCTGAATGTAGGTATTTTTATAGTTTGTTATTGCCTTTTTTTGCTCTTAGACTTATTATCTTGCTTAACTCCGTAGATTTTCTTGCTTTCTGTGATTGTGTGCTTATTTTTCTTTTTAAAAGTTTTATCAATAGGTTTGTCTTTAGTATTACCTTTTCTATTTTCAACTTTATCTTTACTTTTATTTATACTCTTATCTTTATACTTAATTTCTTTTGATTTTCCGCTGTTGCTACTAAAATGCTCATTATTTTTCTTTACTCTTGGTTTTATTAAACACTTAGGTCCATAACCAATGAGATCTTCTCTGTTTGCTTCTGTTAAAGCTGAATATACTAAATCATATTTCATAGGATCTTTATACTGAAGCAATGCCCTTTGCATAGCTTTTTCATGTTTGGTTTTAGGTATATGAACTTCTTCAAGGGTATTTGGATCAAGTCCTGTATAAAACATTGTTGTTGATGGTGTACCTGGTGTTGGATAGAAATCTTGAACCTGCTCAGGTTGGTAATTAGTATCCCTAAGGTATTCTGCTAGTTCTACTGCAGAAGTTATTGTACACCCAGGGTGGCTAGACATTAAATATGGTATAAGGTATTGTTTTTTTTCTATTTTCTCAGTAGCCTTATAAAACTTTTCTCTAAATTTACCATAAGTTTTTCCAGCAGGTTTTCCCATAAGCTTTAAAACTTTATGTGAAACATGTTCTGGTGCAACTTTAAGGTTGCCACTGACATGATGCTTAATAAGTTCATTGAAAAAGGTATCATTTTTATCTGCCATAATATAATCATATCGTAATCCAGAACGCACAAAAACTTTTTTAATATTAGGCAATGCCCGAAGTTTTCTAAGCACATTTAAATATTCCATATGGTCAACATTTAGATTTTTACAGGGGCTAGGATGTAAACATTGCTTATCTTTACATGCACCTACTTTTAACTGTTTATCACAAGCAGGCTGTCTAAAGTTGGCGGTAGGCCCCCCTACATCGTGAATATATCCTTTAAAATCTTTAAACTTTGTAATTTCTATTGCTTCTTCTAATATTGAACTCTCGCTTCTACTTTGTACAATTCTACCTTGGTGAAAGGTTATGGCACAGAAAGCACAACTACCAAAACATCCTCTTGAACTGACTAAACTAAATTTAACTTCCTCGATTGCTGGTATTCCGCCCAGTTCTTCATAAACAGGATGATAATTTTTTTCATAAGGCAAGCTATATACCTTATCTAATTCTTGCCTGGTAAGTGGCATTTCAGGTTTGTTTTGCACAAGATACTTATTAGAATGCTTTTGTACTATAGCACTTCCTCTCACAGGATCTTGTTCGTCATATTGTATTTTAAAGGCTTCTGCATATTTCTTCACATCGCTACAGACCTCTTTATAAGAGGCTATTTCAACATAGTCATTTATATCTTCTATATTCTCTGCTACATAACATGTGCCAAGCACCTTTGTAATAGATTTAATATCTACACCTTCATTTAACTTCCTTGCAATATTGACAACTTGCTTCTCACCCATACCAAATATCAATAAATCTGCTCCACTATCTATTAGCATAGATTTTCTTACCTTATCACTCCAATAATCATAATGTGCAAAACGCCTTAAACTTGCCTCTACGCCTCCAATAACAATAGGAATTCCTTTATATGCTTCTCTTATTCTATTACAATAAACTATTGTCGCTCTATCAGGTCTAAGTCCCATTTTGCCACCGGGAGAATACATATCTTTTTCTCTTATTTTCTTGCTTACTGTATAATGGTTAACCATAGAATCCATGTTTCCAGCATTTACCAAAAATCCTAATCTTGGCTTCCCCAACTTTTTAAAATCCTCCGTATCCTTCCAAGCTGGTTGAGCTATTATCCCCACTTTGTAGCCTTCACTTTCAAGAACCCTTGAAATGATAGCCGTTCCAAAACTATGATGATCCACATATGCATCACCAGTAACTATAATAAAATCTAACTCATTCCAACCTCTATCTATAATATCACTCTTGCTAATAGGTAAATAATTATTATCTTTCATTACTTGCACCTTCTTTTGTTTTAATCATAAATTTCAATATCTAATTCAAAATATAATTATAACATTCTTTAGGATTTATTTCTTTGAAAATAATAAAATTTATTCTTAATTAGAGAGCTTGAATTTATTAATCTGTTCGTTCATTTTAACCGCCATGTCATTCAATAGTTGTGATGAAGAGGAAACCTCATCAGCCGCTGCAGTCATTTCCTCTGAGGAGGCAGTTATTTGTTGCGATAAATCTGAATTCTCTTTTGATACTAAATTTACCTTATCCACCTTTATAATTAGTTCATCTTGTTTAGAACTTAACCCTATTATCATTTCATTAATATATCCAATCTTTGGTTGAATTTCTTCCACTGCACTTGCAATGTTATTAAAAGAATTAACAGTATTATCTACAACGTCATTTTGAACTTTTAAATGACCATTTACTGTCTGTGTAATCTTCACTACATTGTCTGCGCCTAAGGAAATATCTTTTATTAAAATATTAATTTCTTTTGATGAGTCCTTAGACTGCTCAGCAAGTCCCCTTATTTCTTCAGCAACAATAGCAAATCCTCTTCCAGCATCACCTGCTCTTGCAGCTTCTATTGCTGCATTCAAGGCTAACAAATTAGTTTTATCTGATATAGTTTTAATCATATTTGTAATATTGTTTATTTGCTCAATCTTTTTACTTAAAATAAGGATTTCTTTATTAACATAGTTAAAAGAACTATTTATACTGCCCATAGCTATCATCAAAGTTCCAAGTTCTTCTTTTCCTTTCTCTGCTATGTCCCCAGTTATTTTTGAGTCCTTTCCCAATGTTTCTATATAGCACAAAATACTGGATATCTCCTGTCTTAATTTAATTATTGTTTCATCAATGTTTGACAAATTGCTACTTTGTGTTAAAGAGCCCACAGCAACATTCTCTATTGATACGGCAATTTGTTTTGAAGCTAAATTCATTTCCTGTGATACCTGGCTTAAACTAAAAGATTGTTCAACTATACAGTGGGAATTGTCTGTTACCAATTTTAGTATATTAGATACATTATCAATCATTTTAGCTAAGGATTTTTTCATCATGCCAAATTCATTAGAATCTTTAACATTTATTTTTCCTGTAAAATCACCTTGTGAAACAGAATTTAATTCTTCTATTAATTCTTTAAGTGAATTTTTAATAATCTTTATAATACTAAAAGAAAGTAGGGCCAAGATAATAATTGCTGATATGTTTATAATATAAAGCATCTTTACACCGTCATTATATATTTTACTACTGTTTATTTTTAATTTTTCCGCAGCTAATTTATTGTACTTAATGAGGCCATCCGTTGAAGTAATTATATTTCTTTCTAGAGTAATAAGATTATTCTTTTCCATAGTTAAAGAATTATTACCTTCTTTTTTCTTAACTTTAATGGATTCCCACATTAACATGTAGTCACTATAATCTTTTTTTATTTTTTTTATGTATTCATTTTGATACTCGTCTTTATTTGAATTTTCATACTGTTCCAATGCCTTTTTTATATGCTCATTGTTAGACTTAATATCCTTTTCAAACTCATAATAAAATTGGCTTTCTGTACCTCTTGATACATTATAACGGATTGTTGAAAACTTACTATGAATCTCTCCAATATTTATTATTGATACCAATTGATCACTATAAATTCTATCAGTATTATTGTTTACTTTTCTAACGGTTATTTGACCTATAACACCAACTACACCTAAAAATATAACAGATAATATTAAAATAATGATAATCAAGTTAATTAACTTAACGCTGTGAGACTTTGCTTTACCTTTATTTTTCTGATTTTGGGGGTTTGTAAATTTCTCATCTCTAGTTTTCTTAGTTTTTTTCATATATTCCCTCCATTAAGTCGACTTTTGGTATTCTATTTACATTATACTAAATAAAACACCAGTATGCAATCGGTTGCATTGTCATTTAGAGAATATTATAATTATTAGCATACGTTTTTTTTGCATTTATAGTGAAATTACAAAAAAAAAGATAAAAA
>CALJTN010000283.1 GCA_937976175.1 uncultured Clostridiaceae bacterium
AATCAGATTGTTTCACAAATTCATTACTATAATCCAATAATTTTTTCATTTTTGCTACCTCCTTATATAAGCTAAAAATACTTCTACTTATATAGTATCATTTCATTTACATAATTAATAGGCAAATTTAAAAATCATTAATTTTACAATTGATACATATTTTAGAAGTATCCCAAATAATCCATAAGATATAGGCAAGGAAATATTCCCTACCATAGAAGATATACTAAAAACACGTCCTGCCATGTCATGAGATGTATGCATTTGAAGAATAGACTGCCAATACACAGCAGCATATGCTATCGTTGCGCCCATAAGAAATAGTAGAATCATATAATACTTTTATAAATTATTGCTTCATTTCTTTTCTACTAACCCAATGAGTTTGCCATACTCTACTTTGGCACGATGCCTACAATCTAGAGGAATCTCCTTTACTTCTATAATATCCTCTAATTGATATTTTTGTTTTAAGTCTTCTCTATCTTCTGCTTTGAGAGTCATCCCTGTAGGTTTTTCTATAACAAGTATATGTTTACCTTTGTGAAATAGATAAGCTGCCCTTGCAAGGTTATACTTAACGCAAACTTCACATTCAATCGCAAAAGGATAGATTATTTGTCCTCTTTCCTCCTTTGTTGCCATGGTTCTTCCTAATAACCATAACCCTTCTTGATCATCTAAATGCCCTAAATCTCCTGTTCTATGCCATATACCAGATGATGTTTTTATTTTATTCTCCTCATCTCCTATGCCTTGTAGATAAGATTTAAGGACATGCTCTCCTGTTACAATGATTTCTCCAGGTGTATTGGGAGGACATAGCGCCTCATTTAACATTTCTTCTGTCATCTCTGCCTCTATCTTATTTCTTTTAACAATCTTACACTGAATAGTCTCTACTGGTTTGCCCACATAGAGTCCTTTTCCTTGTTTCATTAGTGTTAATACTTCTTCTGTTATTGTGGTACTTTGTAATTCACTAATAGGCTCAGCCTCTGAGGAGCCATAGACAATAGTGATCGTTGCATGGCTAAAGCTTCTTTGTAAAACCGGGAGCATATGTGGAAATATTGGGCCTCCACCTATATTTAATCTTTTAATAGAAGCTAAATCTTCACTCTCCCCTACGTGCGCTGCAAGTAAAAGAGCGATTGTTGGTGAACAAGACAATCTCGTAATCCGAATCCTTTTAATCTGCTTTACTAAGGCACCTGCTTTTATCTTAGAAATGTTTCCTAAAGAATCATTAGGGATCACTGTCGTAATCCCTTTGGCTAGATTGGCTAATGTAAATACAGGCATAGTCGCAAGGTCTATATCTTTTTCTTGATAATCTAAGGTTTTCTCTAAGACCTCGTATTGTTTAATTAAAAAATAATGACTCCTTACAATGGCTTTTGGAATATGAGTACTCCCACTTGTAAACGTAATCAGTGCAGGTGTATGCTCTTCTACACATTCTATAAATCTTGTAGGGGCTAGTTTTTGACTTCTCTTTAAGATCTGGTCTACTGTAAATATTTTAGGAATTTTTCTTAGACTAGGCAAGGTGAACTTAAGAAGCATTGCTTTTCTCATGCCAATAAAAACTTTAAGATCTATTCTTTTAAGACATTTTTCAATATGACTTTTCCCTGCAGAAGGATCAAAAATAACTACAGTAGCACCTAAACTCCAGATAGCCACTAAAAAAAGATATAGTCTAATGGAAATAGGCTCTAATAAAAGAATCAGATCTCCTTTTTTAACCCCCTCTTGTTTTAAAACCATAGCCACCTGCCTTGAACGTTCTAAAAACATCTTATAATCTAAAGTTTCTTTTTCATCTATAAAAGCAGGTATAAGGTTTTTATTAAGTGCTGTCTTTTCCAGCATTTCAATAAGATTCATCTTATAGTTCCTTTCTAAATAAAGTATACTCTCTAATGACTTTAGCCCCCACGCAGAGTCTTTGAGAGTAATTATCCCTATAGATGAGCGCTGTAATCCCCTCTGTAAACCCCATGGTAATAGCTCTTTTGACTACTTCATTATAAAGTCTTTTCCCAATCCCCTCATTTTGAAATTCTGGAGCAACAGCAATAGTTTTTATAACAAGACTTCTTTTGGTTTGATCCAAATAGTTAGGAACTGCAAAAATAAAACCTATGGGGCTCTCACCTTTTTTAGCAATTAAAATAAGCTCTCCTACTAAAAAATCCTTATAGCTATAGTACATTTCTTTAAAATGCTCTAGCTCAATAGATTTGTAAAAAAGATTTCCCTTAAAGCTCTTTATACTGATTTCATAAATTTGATCTAAAACCTCTTCAAGGCAGGCCAAGTCTGTGGCTTCTATGGTAATATCTCCTATAACTTTAGTCTTTTTTGACAGCGTAGGCACAAGCTTTTCCTTAGTAGAAAAGTATCTATAATGGGACTTAAAGCCAAAAGTTTTTAGATACTGGATATAAGTAGGTTTTAATGGCGGCTCCATCAAAAAAGGCTGGGATCCATCACTTTGAGTCACTAGTCTATAAGCATTCCATGTGCTCCCATCTATGGGGGCAATCACATAGGTCTCTCCTAACTCTTGAAGCTTATGGCAAGCTGCCTCTAAAATTTCTTTTGCCGCCCTTTCATCCACTGCTTCAAAGTGACCAATAGCTCCTCCTACCTTCCCTTGTAGATCTTTCATTTCTGTACTATGCCAAATAGAACAACACCCTCTAATTTGTTCATCTTCTTCTATAAAAAAATGAAAGCTAGGTGATTCTCTTTGAATTTTAGCTAAAGTATAGTCTTTATAAATTCCTTTTCCTATTTGACTTTTCAGCTCCGTTAGTGTTTCTTGAGTTAAAACTTTAATCATAATACGCCCCCATCTTTTTTAATCTCCTTTTAAACTATAAAATCACATAGCTCATTAAAGTGCCGATTAGGGTTCCAGCCGCCACGAGTCCAGTCTGCTTCCATGCCATAGCAAGAGAAAGCCTATTGTATTCACTCATTTTATCTAAATATTTTGTAGCAATCCCCAAAATCAAAATAAGTATTATAAAACATAATCCTACCTGCCCTAGATGGACCTTTATTCCAAACTCCATCAGGCTCACTATAGCACCCATCCCTAATAAGAAGCTTCCCTTTGCAAAGGCTATACCATAAGCCTTTTTCTTTATAAACCCATGATATCCCCTTAAACCACCATAAGTATTTAAAGCAATATGTAATCCAGAAACTAAATAAAAAACCATAAAAAGTTGTTGTCTCCCTTCAATAAGTGTAGCAAAAAACAAAAAAATAATCCCTACAATTATATTGGATTCTATAACATGCTTATTAAATACCAACTGCCTTTGCTCTGGTGTACGTCTTGGAAACATAGGATATAACACTAAGACTATAATAGGCGCAATCCCCCATCTAATGCCCCCTACAAGAATAGTAATATAGATTGCAAGTACACTCTCCATAATGGCTAATTTACTTAAATCTACAATATGCCTATATTTGTACACTGCTATAAAAAACGCAATAATAAACAATAAGTTTAAGAGCACATAGTACTGAGATAAAGTTAATTGATTAAATAAGAAGGCATAACATAATAATGGAATGAGTAAGTTATCTAGACCAAATGAAGACGTGGCTTCAACCAATGCCGTAAGTGTACCAATAATAAGAGATAAATAGAATATATGTACCCATGATAGATTACTGTAAATATTTAAAATAATAAACGTACACAAAAAAGCGACTAGTACAAAAGCTATACTCCCGACCAAAGACTTTTCATCTTCTCTTGCTATAGAAAGCTTTCCTTGTTTGAACCTAGTCCCTACAATGGCTGCTACTGTATCTGCATACGTTAAAATTAAAATAGGAATAAAATAAAGAAATGGATCTCCTTTAGCCATCCAAAAAGTAGAACCTATAGCAATAGGGAAGACCAGTTCACCTATTGACTTTGCCGAACGCTCTACACTATAAAGATAACGTCCCACCTCTTGTTTTTTATAATGTCTTAGTCTTAAAGTTAATACAACGCTAAACATTATAGTGGCTAAAATAAGGACAGTCACTCTTTCTTTAAATAAAAAAGGAAAAGATAAAGACACTGTTCCAATTAATAGATGGACAATCTTTCTAGCCACCTCAGGGGGCGGACTCATATGCTTTTGTATAAGCTGAGCTACAATAAGACAGCTACTTAACACAATAACGATGATTACAAATTGAATAAGTTCTTGTCCCATAAATTTCTCCTTTTTTTAATTTCTTCTACTATAAACTTACTATAAAAGAAGGCTTCATCTTCTAAAAAAAGAGCTCTTGAAATCTCCTCCAAAGCTTTTACCTCATTCTTTAGCGTCTTAGGACATTGGCGCGGAACAAGCATATTCCAGTACACAACTCTAGAGTCTTCTTTAGCATATTTTATAAGAGACTTATAGAGTTTAAACATTTCTTCTTTATTCATATACTCAAAAATATCACTTAAGTTATATCCACTTATAGGCGCACCTTTATACGAAGATAGAAACCCTTCTATAGTATTTTGCTGAATTTCTAGCCGGTCTATATTGCTTTTAATGATGTCAAAATGCTCAGGGCGTAAATAATAGGGTAAGTTAGACTTATAAGTTCCAAACAAAATATATTCTAAGTAAGGATTTTTAGAGCAATCTAACTCTGTTAAGGCATATTTTACACGTTTTAAAATATTTTCTGCCACATGTCCTTCTACATATTTAAAAAAAGCTGCATCTCTTCCTAGTTTTCCCATCATCTTTCTAGAGAAAAACAATCTAAACAAAAGATTCCATCTTTTTTTATTCCACTTATTATTATAAAAGTGTATGCGCTCCTCTTTTGTTTTAGGCCTCACCAAGTCAGCTATGGTTTTCTTATTATAAATAAAAGGAAGCACCTTTTTTCTAAATAACCTAAAGTAATTTTCAAACTTTCCACTATGTATAATCCCTTGCTCTAAAAGTTCGGGATGGGCCTCCCAGTATATCTTAGTCTCATGAGGTAGTAATTCTTTTAGCTCATCAAAAATAGCCCACCTGTTTTCACAGGGTGTAATCCCTAAAAAAGTTAGTAAATCATTGTAATCTAGTTTTTGAAATGCTGCTTTTTTAAGGTGAACGCAGTGTAATTGTGCTGGATTAAGATCTAGAGCAATTACCTTATGAACTTTTTGGGTCAACATAGCTAGGCTATTATCTCCTCCGGATGCAATAGAAACATAAGTCTCTCCTTCTTTTAAATCTAAGGCTTTTAATAAAATACGGGTATCTTCCCAGCACTGAGCATATCGAATAATAGAAAAATCTGCGAAGTTTTCAATCTCACTTTTCATATTCACCGTTCCCCTTTTTAAGCACCTTAACACTTCCTTTAGCGCCATCAATTCTAATATAGTCACCATCTTTAATTTTTTGTGTCACCTGTTCTACAGATACTACTGCTGGAAGGCCTAACTCCCTAGACACAATAGCTGCATGAGATAAGAGACTACCTCTTTCCACTACAACTCCAGATGCCATATTAAAGAGTAAAATCCATCCTGGGTCCGTTTGTTTAGCAATTAAAATTTCTCCAAATTGTAACTTGGCTTCTTTAGGATTTAGTACGACCCGTGCATACCCTTCTATCACTCCACTAGAGCATCCTAAGCCACTTAACACCCTAGAATCCTCCTCAAAATCCTCTTTTGAGGCTACTGTAGGTTCATTAAAATCATCTATGCGTTTACTGCTTCCAAAAGTACCTTTTACCATAAAGCGCCTTGGTGGATCTTCTTTTAGAGCATCTCTTCCATACGCTATCTTTCGAAGCTTAATGCACTCTTTTAAATTGTACTGGGTAGCTGTTTGGTCTATAACCCCCAAGATTTCTGTCACCTCTAAATAAAAAATATCTTCTACATCATCAATAAGTCCTAGTGAAGCCCACCTCATACCGATCTCCCAAAAAATACGCCTCACTCTTCCAAAAAGTCTTGTTCTTTCAAACCTTAAGTTTTCTCTATTACGCACAAGCCGCCCTGCAGATTGAAGAACCCTCTTATAATATGCTCTTTTTATACCTTTTAGCTTAGAATCAACACACTCTTTTAGCATCTCTTTCCCATCAAAACTTCCTACTTGTTTATCTCTTATACTATTAGCCCCAATACTTCGGTACAAAATAAGCGGATCATCTGCTACAGTCTTAGACTCTAACTTCAGCTCATCTAAGCATCTGTCACTAAAAGTATTTAAGTATTCTTGGATCTTGGTTTTTAAGGTGGGATGCTTATCAATCTCTTTTTCAATCTCTAGAAGACTACCTTTTAAAAAGAGCTGTCCTAAATTCTGCCCCTTTACATACTGTCCCATTTTTCCTATCAACTTTGCAGGCTTGGCGCTAATAATATCTCCTTGCCCTATTAAAAGTTGGTTGGCAAGACTTTCGTTCCCGAGCCATTTTTTAGATAAACTCCTTAGTAGTCCATGACCAATCATACAGAAAAAATCATTGGCTAGAGGTGCATCCCATTTAGTCATTAATTGCTTTTCTAAAAGCCTATAGTAATCGTATAATTCATCTACCCTCATATGTTCCACATCTACTTGTTCAAGGTTTTCATCTAATCTCTTATAAAACTTCTGGATGCTTTTTTCTAGTTTCCTATATGCTCTAAACATTTTTAAGGCTGCCCTTAATAATCTAAAAAAATCTTTCGTTCTTTCAATCCCTTTTTCCCTGGGCCTATCTAAACTTTTAAGAAACGCCTCAGGCAATGCCCCTTTAACTCCCATCATTTGTTCCATAAACTTTTTATTGAACTGATAACCTGGTAAAATAGACAAAAGCTTATACCAAGAAACCAAGTTATAGTACACTCTATGGTCTACAAATCCTAGCATATGGTCAAAAACATAGTCCTCTCTTTGAATGACCACTTCACTTATACCAAAATTTCTACAAAATTGACGATACACTTCTGCATAAGCTTTTCGAATAAAAGAAAAAGTTAAAGGCATCGTCGTACCAATGTAACTTTCTGCAATATTACTATTATCAAAAACACCGAACTTACCTTTTTCTTCTAGAGTTTGACCTAAAGTTGTAATAGGCCGTGATTGCAAAAGATAAAGCTTTCCTTTTTCATATGCCCATTCAATATCTTGATATTTTCCAAAGCACTTACTAGTGGCTCTGGCGAGCTTTGCCACAGCTTGGATTTCCCCATCTTCGAGTACTGTCTTTTTCCGATCTTCTGGTGTTTCTATGACTTTAAGCTCACCCTCTTCTATGCTATGCTTAATCTGTTTCCCCCCTAGTACTTTATGAGTCACCTTCCCTTTCTCATCTACTTGGTAAACATCTGCATCACAAGCCCCATCTACTAGGGCCGAACCTAGTCCAAAAACAGCTGATACCACTGTGGTTTTAATATCTCCATCTGTTGGATTCACTGCAAAAGCTACGCCAGCTTTATCTGCTACTACCATCTTTTGAATAATAACAGCTGGAACTTCTAAATCATTTGTGACACCTTTTTGTGCCTTATAAGCTTTGACTCTCTCACTAAAACCTGACTCCCACACTTTATAAATAGCTTCCATAACCTCTTTGGCATCAACCCATAAATACGTCTCAAACTGCCCTGCAAAAGACATCTCACTTCCATCTTCACTTAAAGCAGAAGACCTTACAGCATATTTGCCCTTTGAGTGCGTACTATTTTCTAGATTGATTAATGTCTGTTTGAGTTCTTCTTTTAAAGCTATGGACACCGGAGCGTCGTCTTGAGCATGAAAAGCAGTAGGGAGTACAACAGCCCACTCCGGTATATGAAACCCTCTTTGACTTAAGCTCAAAAGTGCTGCTGCCTTTCCACCTATAAGTACGCTTTGATCGTCTATTAATTCATCTATTGTCTTAATATATTTCATTTTTCCTCCCCATGACTTGACCTAGTTTTTTACTTTATGAAGTCTTATAAAAATAACGGAATGAGGCCCAATGATAAATAGTCCGTCAAAGTCCAGACGCCAGATAAGAGTTCTAACCTGACGCCATTTTTCCCATGAGGATCTTTAAGATAACGCAATCCTCCTTTTAAACATATAAAAAGAGCGATCCCTAGAGCGATACTAGCTGGCACAGCCCCTCCTAGTCGGTACAAAGCAAAAAAAGTAGATGCAAATGAAATAAGTATTGCTCCCATCCATATAGCTATACTTATCTGCTTTCCCCATAATTTAGAGTAAGTCTCTACCCCTTCTTCTTCATCTTCTTCCGCTCTCACTTTACGCCCTACTTCTATAACAATACCATCAAAGAAGCTGGAAATAATAAACCATAAAAGGCTTGTCCCTATTTCTACCCCGGGCCTGGGGAAAAATTCACATGCCGTAGCAAAAAAGTCAAGCAGAGGCATAATAAGCATATGACTAAGCATATACCATACCATATGCTTTCTAAGCCAGTTTCCTACAAAAAACTCTTTACACATGCAGCTATAATAAATCCATAATATAGCTAGTAGCCCTAATAATTTGGGTTCATAGATCCAACAAAGTACCACTTGACCCATGGCTAATGTTATACCAATTCGCCCTAGTTCCTCTCTTTTAACTAAACCTCTAGGAACAGGCCTGTAAGGCCTATATTTAGAATCCTCTTCAAAGTCTTTATATTCATCTGCAATACGTAAAAGCATAAAAAAGGACATGGATATATAAAAAGACACGGCTAGTGAACTTAGCGTAATCTGCCCTTTTAAAGTTGCTGCCGAATAGCTAATGGCACTAAAGCTAAATGCAAAAATCATGGGTATGTACATAGCTAACGGAAATCTTTCTTTTTGGTAAATATACCATCTGTTTTTCTTCATTGCTATCTTATATTCTCCTTCATCTTCTAATCATTCCTCTAAACGAGCACTTTCGCTTCTATTTTATATTATACCTTAGTTTAGGAATTTTCAAGTAATCGTTGACTATATAGCTACAAATTCAGCGCATTTCTTTGAAAATAGGTAGAGTTTCCCCTTTTTCCAATTTTTCTAACACTATATGAAGCACTTCATCTGATCTTAGTGGGTAGGTTTGACCTTCTTTGGTGTAGAGATCATACAAATTTCCTTTAGCTGTTCGGTCTACTGACATTTGATCTGGCATAAGAGGGTAAAGGGCGAGCCCCTTGCCAGCTCCATCCCTAATAATTTGAGCATAAGCATTCCCCCATAATAAAAGATGACTCATAAGTGTTTCTCTAAACACAAATGAAGTCATCTCAGAGTTTGGTTCATTTTTATCTAATCTCCTAAAGATATTTTTTATTTCTTGTCATAGTCGTACAGCATTACTTGCAACTTTTCTTATAGCTCCCAAATAATTTAGTACCATTTAATAAATTTCTTTAAGTAATTCTTCGTCATCCTCACCTCTGCTGTCATTTTTTATACAAGTAATGATTATAAATCAACTTGGTTATTAAGGCAATAACTTGAGGTGAAAAACTGCGAATTTACAAGCTTGGTAAAAAGGACAGCCGCTTCTATTTTAAAAGGGTCCGACCCGGGTCTTTGACAGTTGCATAAAGAAAAAATCGCTGAAAGCCTTCATATAGGCTTATTTTTTTGTCAAATTTTACATTTTATACTTTCGTACTATTTCGTACTATGGTATAATAGTAGTATAAATAACTTGGAGGTGCCTA
>CALJTN010000284.1 GCA_937976175.1 uncultured Clostridiaceae bacterium
AAGCCATTCAATAGATGTGACATCTAGATGATTTGAAGGTTCATCTAAAAGAAGGATATCTGGATTCTCTAATAGAATTTTACCAAGCATTATAATGGTTTTTTCACCACCACTTAAAGTAATAAACTCTCTCTTTAAAAATTCCTCACTAAACTTTAATCCTGTACAAACCTTACTCATTTTTTCTTCTATTTCATAACCACCTTTTGCTTCATAAATCTCATTTAGCTCACCATATTTCCTTAATGCATTTTCTAATTCTCTTTCTTTTAAACTGGCCATCTGCCCTTCTAATATTTTTAACTCACTATTTATTTGGTATTGCATTTCAAAAGCAGTTTTTAAAACGTCTATTATCTTAAACTCCTCCGGAAAGTCAGGTACTTGATGTAAATACCCTATAGTTGAATTTTTTCTTATAGATATACTACCTTTATCTGCATTTTCAAGACCAGCAATGATTTTAAAAATTGTAGTTTTACCAGTACCATTTTTTCCTATTAAACCAACTCTTTCTGTGCTTTGGACTTCAAAGGTAATGTTGTTAAAAATTCTATTGCCTCCAAAATACTTTTCTATATCTTTTAACGCTAATTGTATCATTTTAAATTCCTCCTTTTTTTTACCAACATAGATTTTTTCTCAAAAAATAATAAAACCCCAGCAAGAAACACTTACCGTGGTTTTTGTATTTTGATTTTAACAATTATACTATCTATTACATAATCAAAGTAAAAAGTAAATAACTAGTCAAAGGCGCTAGTATATTTATTTAACGTGGCTAGATGCTTTACTAAGATTATAAATTACACATAGATGAGTAGTTACAATTAGTTTTCTCTTATCAAAACTAAAAAACCCGGGTAAGCTAATCCTCACCTGGGTTTAAAATAACATAATTATAATGTATTTAAGGTAAAGATAACTCACTTCTTTTTAGTGATATATTCAATTTTGGATAGACTTCTCCCGTAAACTTGAAATCAACATGTGTAATTCCAGAAATTGCTATGGGTAATCTATCTAAAATCGTATTTTCTAAAAAGAACTTAGCCACCATTTTCACCTCCGTATATTTTAAAATTCAACATAATAATTTTACCATAAATTTTATTAAATATCAATATTGGAATTTGTTATTTAATAAATAAGTATAAAAAATTATTTATATAAAAATTATATTTAGATATGTTTATAAAACATTAATTTTAATAATTTTGGTTATACTAGATTCGAAGCAAAAATTATATTTAAAACAAGGAGGATTTGTAATGAAAATAAAAAACATATTATTAACATTTGTTCTATTAGCTGTATTATTTGTAGGGTGCGCTAGACGTCAAGCCGTAATACCACCCGGAGCAGGAATAGCAGGAACTGGAACACCAGGAACAACAATACCAGGTACAGGAACACGAGGAAATACAGTACCGGAAACTGGAACTCCAGGCATAGGAGTGCCTGAGACTGGAGCTGGAACCGGCGTTGGAGCTGGAGCAGCAGCTAGAGGTGGAGTTGGTACTAGAACTGGAGTAGGAACTGGAGCAGGAACTGGAATGGGAACTGGAGTAGGCACTGGCACTGGCATTGGAACTGGGGTAGGACCTGGAACTACAATAGCACCTGGTGTTGGAACTGGAGCTGGAGTTGGTGCAGGAGCTAGAACTGGAACTGGAACAGGAGCTGGAATAGGAACTGGAACTGGCGTTGGAGAAGGCTCAGGCGCTGGAGTGGGTGCCGCAGTTGGAGAAGGTACAGGAGGCGGAATGGGATCAGGTACAAGAACTGGAGCTGGAGTCCGTACTGCAACAGGCACTGGTGGCAGTATGTCAAATGGAACTTTTAATGGTGACCTTTATGTTTCATCAACAAACTTTAGATTAGTAAATACTACAGTTAACGGAAACGTATATTTTTCTACTGAAGAAGCTAGAACTACGTTCTCAATGGATGCTAGAAGTAGAGTAACTGGAGTTCAAGAAGTTAGAAGATAAAATATATAATAATAAATTAACCAAAATAAAAAATCAGCTAGCCTCCTTGGGGGTTAGCTGATTTTTTATTTTATAATTTTATTCTTATATTTTTATATAAAATTAATTATGAAATTCCCTTAAATAACATTAATTTTTATTTCTTTGGTTATACTAGATTTGAAGTAAAAACTATATCAATAACAAGGAGGATTCGTAATGAAATTAAAAAACATATTATTATCAATAGCTGTGCTAACTGTATTATTTACGGGATGCGCTAGGCAAGACGCTGCAACTCCAACACCAGATGCAACAGCTCCTGGGGTAGAAGCTCCAGGTACACAACCACCACAAACAACACCACCTGAAACAACACCAGATGTGGTTACCACAGCTTCAATAGTAAATACCGCTGAAGCTTTTGAAAAAGCAATAAGCAGTACTGGTACATGGCTTATTGCAACTACAACTGATTTAGCTATAGATAAAGATCTTGTAGTTGAAGGTGAATATAAAAACGGCAAAAAAGATGAAGCTGGCAAAGATATTATACAACGTAAAATAGGTCTATACACTCAAGATGAAAACCGCACGGTAACTGCTAGATTCACTTTAACTGCACCAAAAATGACTTTTAATAGTCCTATGGGCAGTATAGAACATGGAACCTTTAAAGGAGACCTCTATATTGGTGGAAATAACTTTCAATTAAAAGGTGCTACAGTTGATGGAAATGTATATTTTACTACAGATGAAGCTAAATCCACTTTCAAAATGGATGATACAAGTAAAATTACTGGAAAGCAGGAATTAAGAAAATAACATAGTAAATAAAAAAATCAGTTAACCCATGGATGGGTTAACTGACTTTTTTATTTGCTAATTATTTTAACAGTACATTTAGCAACAAATTTTCCATCTTTTGTTGTAACTGTTATTACAACATTGCCTTTTGTTTTGCCGAAAACTCTTCCTTCTTTATTTACAGTAGCAATTTTCTCGTTACTTGATTTCCAAATTAAATCAATCTTTTTTAGATTTCCGGGAGTAATTATAGGATTAAGTTGCTCAAACTTACCCTCTTTGATCTGGATGGATGTTTTATTTAGTCTTAAGCTAAAGATTCCGTTATTGGTGTTTTTACTATCTTTTACAGTTATAACACATATAGCCTTAAAGTTGCCCTCTTTTGTTGTAACCGTTATACGAACTTCTCCTGCAGATTTTCCAACTACTACTCCCTTTGAGTCTACGGACGCAATACTACTATTACTTGATTCCCAAGTCACTAATTTATTCGTTGCATTTGTTGGAGTTATGGATGCCTTTAAAGCTATTGACTTGCCCTTTTCTATTGACGAACTAGTTTTATCTAAAATTACTCCTGTAACAGGTACTTTTCTTACTACCACTGTACAAACAGCAACAAGTCTACCATCAACTGTTGTAGCAGTTACAATTGCTGCTCCTTCTGCTTTAGCAGTCACTATTCCCTTTTGAGTAATCTGTGCAATGTTTGAATTGCTTGACGCCCAAACTATACTCTTATTAGTGGCTGTAGCAGGCGCTACAGTAGCATTTATTGCTGTGGTTTGATTAACATCTATTGTTATTAATGATTTATCTAAAGTTATTCCTGTAACAGGTACTTTTCTTACAACCACTGTGCAAACAGCAATCATTCCAGCATCAACTGTTGTAGCAGTTACAATTGCTGCCCCTTCTGCTTTAGCAGTCACTATTCCATTTTGACTAACCTGTGCAATGTTTGAATTGCTTGACGCCCAAACTATGCTCTTATTAGTGGCTGTAGCAGGCGCTACAGTAGCATTTATTGCTGTGGTTTGATTAACATCTATTGTTATTAATGATTTATCTAAAGTTATTCCTGTAACAGGTACTTTTCTTACTACCACTGTACAAACAGCAACAAGTCCACCATCAACTGTTGAAGCAGTTACAATTGCTGCCCCTTCTGATTTAGCAGTCACTATTCCATTTTGACTAACCTGTGCAATGTTTGAATTGCTTGACGCCCAAACTATGCTCTTATTAGTGGCTGTAGCAGGCGCTATAGTAGCATTTATCACTGTGGTTTGATTAATATCTATTGTTATTAATGATTTATCAAGAGTTATTCCCGTCACTCTTATTGAACTTTGCGGAAGCTGATCTATGCTTACACTTCCCGGAGTGGGACTTTGATTTTGACCTAGTCTTATCATATCAACGCCAGTTTCACTATATTTATAAGTCACAGCTCTTTTAGCCTGAAAATCTGAAGTATAATACTGTGCCTTTACAATTATAGTATCATCGTCCTTAGATATTATTATATTTGTAGTTGAATTATTGCTTAATACTTCGTTTATAAATGGAAGTGTTACATATTTATCTGCCGTAAGCGCTGTGCCATAGAAAGCGTTGAAATTGTCAAGAGTCGTACTACTTTTTGTACAAACTACTAATATTCCTTTTGGCGCTATAACCTTAGACGTAGTAATATCAATATTCTGCAATGGCAGTTTATAATCCTTTAGATCTATATTTCTATCACTATTATTGTATAATTCAATGTACTCATATGCATCATTGCTAGTCTGAGACATAGGCATTACTTCAGTAATTAGTATCTCTTGAAAATTAGCATTTGCGTATACATTCCTAGTTAATACCTGTGATAAGCAAGCCAGTGTAAAAAACACTGTTGTAGTAAAAGTGAGTATTCTTAATTTGTTCTTTTTATTCATTACATATCCCTCCAATAACATTATTAAATTTTAAGATAAAACATTTTTTAATAATTTACGTATCACCTTCTAGATATTGCTGTAATTATTACCACATATATTAACTATTGGTAATCATTCCTTAGTATATACGCTTGCAATTTGAATTTTTGGGGGGTACATAATAATTTTTTAATAATTATTTTTCTAATATACAAAATTTACATGCTATTTTCTTAAGTTATTGCTATTTAAAATCTAAGGCGAAGACTCGGCATCTGGCTTTATTGTTTTTATCTTATAAATAAAGTAATAATACTTATATACTATTAGGCCTAGTATAAATATCCTTAAATACACAAAATCCAAAATAACCAAAGGGAATAATAACATAATATCGGCAAAAACTAATATGGAAACCTTTTGTCTTAAAGTCATAGATCTATTGTTTATAAATGATTCCATATGTTTTTTGTATAATCCCGTTGCTTTAAACCACTTATCAAATTTTTCTGATCCTCTAACAAAACAAAAGGATGCTAAAAGATAGAAGGGTGTGGTTGGCAAAATTGGAATTATTATTCCTATAGTACCCAATATAACTGCTATAAGTCCTATGATTATGTAAATAAACTTTTTAAAATTAGCCACACTTATACCGCCTCTCAGTTTTGATTATATTATCCTACCCTAATTATACTTAAAATAGAATATTACAAATGTGATTTTAATCAAAACTTAAGAATAAAATTATCTTCTTCTGTTTCATTGTTAATATTATAACTAACTTACATAACACTTTTCCAAGTTAACTAATCCTCTATACAAATATCTGCCATAACTACTCCATTTACTTTACCATTACCTTCTTTAAAGGGTACAGCAATAGCAATACAATAGTTATAGGAAACATTAGATATATACGGCTCACTATTAAATTCTTTTCCGGCTATTGCTTCCTTGAAATACGGTCTAAAGGAGTAATCATTATGTTCTTTAAGTATATTCTCCGTTGCAAACTTCATACTTCCATTTCCATCTAGAACTCCAATATATTCAAACTGCCTATGGGTTTCTTTTCTTTGCTTTAAGAGTTCACAAGTACTCTCCACTGAAGTACCCTTCGAACTTAACTCCATTGCAATTGCCTTTAATATTTCCAATCCTTCTTTTACAATCTGGTTCTCTTTTTCACCTAAAGTAATCTTATTAGTAAAATTCTTTAATTGACCATCAATTTCATCTGCAGTTTTATTCATCCTTTTTACCATAATGGACATACTCTGCATTGTTGCAGTTTGTTCTTGTGCTGCTGCTGAAACCTCCTCTGTAATAGCCAAAGACTGCTCCGTAATTGAACTTATCTTATCCATAAGTTGATTTACATTTTCTGCTTCTCTGGCAGTTTCTCCTGCTAATACAAAAATTTCATCTACTGCCTCATAAGTTAATTTTGTTGAATGTATTACTTTGCTAAAAGACTCCTTTGCTTGCTCTACAAAACCAACATTTTCTGCAATATTTTTTACTTCCTCTTGTGCTTCTATATTTATTACAGAAATTTTTTCAATGATATTTGTGGTTATTTTTCCAATATCTCCCACTGAACTTGAGGATTGTTCCGCAAGTTTCCTTACTTCATCAGCTACCACTGCAAATCCTTTTCCTTGTTCCCCCGCTCTAGCCGCTTCTATAGCAGCATTTAATGCAAGTAAATTAGTTCTTTCACTAAGATTTGTAACTACTTGAATGATACCATTAATCTTATCCACCTCATCTTGTAATGTGTGAATTGTATGTGCTAGTTTGGAATTGGATGTTGCAGTATCCTGCATTTTATTAGTAAACTTATTGAATATTTCAGAGTTGTTCTCAATTGCCTCAATCATATTTTTTGCAACACCCTTTGTATTTTCTGCATATTTAGAAATCTTATCTGCATTTTTCCACATATCCTCGGTGTTTTCCTTTGTAGAAATTGAAGCTTCTGATTGTGCGGTAGCACCGCTAGCTACTTCTACAATTGCCTGTGCTATTTCACCTGCTGTTCTCTCTGTCTGTTCTGCCCTACTATGAAGTGTATTTGCCAAATCTCTATTTGTCTGGGATACCTCCATGATTTCGCACAACACTTTTTTTATATTTTTTACTACTTCATTAATGTTTATAGCAAGCTCTTCACCCATACCCGTAGCCTTTACTCTAGTGGTAAATTGTCCCTCTGCCAGTTCTTTTGTTTGCTTATTTATAATTTTTATTAAATGAGTGTAATTTCTAATGATTACTAAAATAATACTAAATAGCAAAATACTAAATGCTAAACTCAATCCTATATTATATTTTACATAAGTAGTAGTTATGCTAAGTAAAACAGTCTGTACTTCCGTTTTTGGTATGTTACCCTGCGAAAGTATGCTTTTAAAGGAGCTGGATGCTAAATTAAAAAATATTATGTTAAAAAGTGCCACAGCAAATAAAAAAAGTAGTAAGCCTAATGTTTTTCTTTTCATTTCTAATCCCCCTTGTAGTATATTACTATTTCTTTATTAACTCCAATTCACATTCCCAAGGCTATAATAAAGAAATAATATTCTTCTGTATATTTTTCTACATAATACCACTCACTTCCTCCTCAAAACAAAGAAATATATTATAATTATTCCCATAAGATAAAAATTATTATATATTTCATTATTTTTTTGTTGTTTTTGTAGTTTTTTAGCAATCATTCAGAATTAAATCATCTTCTTCGAAGCTGTAATATTAAAAAGCCGCTATCCTAAAATTAGATAGCGACTTTTAACTACTTAATAATATCTCTACTTACTACCTTGGATAGGTAACCTTAAGAGCATATGCATTAGTTGTACTGTACACTCCACCATAACCTATTACTTTAATATAATATTTACCTGTAATAGTTGATGAATAAGATATAGTCTCACTAGTAGTTGACCCATTTTCTGACTTAGCAACAGTTGTTCCACTAGAATTAAGTAAATATACGTCATAATCCTTTGGAAGATTAGTTAAATTTACTGTTATCGTTCCTTTTGCTGTGGTATTAACATAGTAAAAATCTGTATCTGTTCCTGAGTAAATATAAGAGTTGTAAACTGTACCACTTGTTAATGGCCCATATGCAGCACTAGTTGAATTGTTTGGTTCATATGTGTCATTGGAACCCACTGTTCCACCAATGCCAACCTGTGTAAATGCGCTTGCTACTGCGTTATATTCAATTCCATTTACCCCATACAAATCTGTTGATGCTTGCAACAATGCATTTCTAGCATCAATAAATTTTGATGTAGGTGTTAAGTAGGTTGTTAATGCACGATAATAAATTTTTGATGTTTTAATATTATCGTTTATTGAAGTAGCTGTAAGGTAAAATGCTTTATTAGGAATACCACTATTTGAATGCACTCCACCCCAATCACCAGCTTCTGTTTCTGGTCTAACAAGGTAATTATTCATATGAGCCGGTTGACCGTATAACGTAGGATCCCTTAAATCTCTCAGTGCATCTCCAGCCTTGTTTGGAGTATAGCAATCTTCACCCATTTGCCAATCTTGAACATCACCTTCAACAAAGTACCCAAATACATCGGACATAGATTCATTTAATGCTCCTGATTGACTTCTATATTCCAAATTGGCTGTCTTTTCAGTTACCGCGTGAGTAAACTCATGGGCTACAACATCAAGTGCTCCTGATAAAGCTTTGAATGTAACTCCATCACCATCCCCATATACCATTTGAACACCATTCCAGAAAGCATTGTTGTAATTTGATCCAAAATGCACTGATGATTTTATTGCTGCTCCAGCGTTATTATAACTGTTTCTATTGAAGTTGTTTTTAAAATAATCATAAGTTAAACCAATATTATAATGAGCATCTACTGCAGCCCCCTGAACTGTTGAGTTAAAATTATTATCTGTATCTGTAACAAGTGTTCCAGGAAGAGATGATGTATTAGAGCTATTATTCATATTATAAGTGTATATAACTGCTCCCTTGGTTAGATCAGTTAAACTATATTTGCTGTTACTATAATCTAAGTTTAAGCTTCTTGTTTGTCCATTAACACCCACACCGGTTCCTGTTGCTGCTGCATGATTAATAGCATTAAAAGAATCAATTACATTTCCAGTCTCAGCATTAACAAATATCCTCCAGTTACCTGGCTTTGCACCCATAAACTGCAAAGTGACAATTTGTACTACTTGCCATTCTCCATCATAATTATATAAATAGATCTCTGCTTTTGGTGTAGCTACATATTCAATTTTTTTTAGTTGTATATCTGAATCATTATTCTTAACCTCATTTGCTTTTTCATTCTCTGGTTTATTTGATTTCATTTTAATAAAAGTTTCTGCAATTTTAATAGCTTCTTTAGATGAAACCGTTACTTTATCATTCCATATGTCCGTTGGAATAGTGTCATCAGCTTTTCCATTCATGGAATAAACATTACCATTATTATCTGTATGAACTATTAAATCTGTTCCATACACAGGTATTCCATCTACAAATAATTTACCTCTGTAATGTTTTGTTCCTAATTCGTCAACATCAACTCTTTCAATTTCAAAGTTGCCATACTCTAAGTTAAATAGCTCCTTACTATCATTTAAGAACCCTTTTGCATCAGTTTCATTCTCAATTGGTTGATCTGACAAATCACCAGTAATAAATGAAGGAATTCCTTTCTCTTCATTCCAGTTAATTTTCAGCTCCTTCTGTGACTTTTCTGATTTTTCCTGGAACTTTTCTAGAATCTTTACTTGCTTACTTTTTTTATCAATCTTAGAATCTTTTTTTTCACCATTAAGACTAGCTCCTTGAGCTGTCCACCCAATAGTAAATACAAGTGCTAACAAAACCGCTAATACCTTCTTCTTCACTCAATAATCCTCCCTTTAATTTAATTTTGTCATGGCTCTAATGATAAATGTACTATACTACCATAGGCATACTCCTCTCACTTTTATTCGGATATGCGAGTGTCCGTATATTTGAAACTATATTCATACAAATTCAGTTGCATTGTTGCAATGCCGACATATTAAAATTAAGCTCCTAATTAAGTTCTAAAAGTAGTTATCATAAATTAGCTAATGTT
>CALJTN010000285.1 GCA_937976175.1 uncultured Clostridiaceae bacterium
CTCTGCTGGACTTATTATTAAATTGTCGTTAATTGTGAATTTTTCTGGCATTGACACTTTAATAACTTCGCCAAGTTCTCTTGGATCCGTTATATAGCCTGTAAGTGCTGAGGCAGCTGCCACTTCTGGACTCACAATATATACATTAGCTGATACTGTTCCAGATCTACCTTTAAAATTTCTATTAAAGGTTCTTAGTGATACTGCTTCAGTTGAAGGTGATTGACCCATTCCTATACAGGGACCACAGGCACTCTCTAGAATTCTTGCGCCCGCATCAATCATATCATAAAGTCCATCATTTTTAGAAAGCATATTTAGAACTTGCTTGGAACCTGGTGCAATAGACAGGGACATTTCCTCGGGAATAGTTTTTCCCTTAAGTATTTTTGACACTTTCATCATATCAACAAAAGAGGAATTAGTGCAGCTTCCTATTAGCACTTGGTCTACCTTTATCCCTTTTAAGGAGGATACAGGAACTACCTTATCTGGACTATGAGGGCAAGCTGCAAGAGGTTCAATTAACCCTAAATCTATTTGTATTATCTCATCATAGACTGCACCCTCATCTGCTTTAAGTTCTACATAATCTTCTTCTCTTTGCTGTGCTTTTAAGAATTCATAAGTTATCTCGTCACTAGGGAAGATTGAAGTAGTGGCTCCAAGCTCAGCACCCATGTTTGTAATAGTTGCTCTCTCTGGTACTGTTAGAGTTTTAAGGCCTTCACCAGCATATTCAAATATCTTATTAACTCCACCCTTAACGGTTAATCGTCTTAATAATTCTAATATAATGTCTTTAGCTGAAACCCAAGGGCTAAGTTTTCCTAGGAGCTCTACCTTTACAATTTTAGGCATTGTTATATAATATTCTCCACCACCCATTGCAACCGCGGTGTCAAGGCCACCTGCCCCTATAGCAAGCATGCCTAGCCCTCCACAGGTAGGAGTATGACTATCGGAACCAAGTAGTGTTTCACCTGGAACTCCGAATCTTTCTAAATGAACTTGGTGACAAATACCATTGCCAGGTTTAGAAAAATAGATGCCATGTTTTTTAGCAACCGTCTGTATATATAGGTGATCATCTGCATTTTCTGGACCAGTTTGCAGAATATTATGGTCTATATAGGCAACAGATTTTTTAGTCTCCACTTTATCAATTCCCATAGCTTCGAATTGAAGGTAGGCCATTGTCCCTGTAGAATCTTGAGTTAAAGTTTGATCTATTTTAAGTGCGATTTCACTATCAGAAATCATCTCACCATTTACTAAATGTGCTTTAATTATTTTTTGCGTAACAGTAAGTGTCATAATATCCCTCCGTTTTATCGTATATAAGTAAGGCTAAATCAATATATGCACAGCTGCTTAACTTCTTCGAAGCTGCAATATTAACCTATATTAACAGGCCTTAATGTCGTTCACTCTTAAACTTAGCTCTGGAATAAATTTTTTAGTAATTACTTCTAGTTCTTCGCTGATCATTACAGTGTTTCTCCCAGTCTCATATTGCGTATCTACCCAGTCTTTTATAAGATTAACTCGCTTATCTTTTTTATCTATCTTGTCGGTTCCTTTTAATCTAAAATAAGTATTAATCCAAGCCGCTATGCCTGCGTGTCCGGAATGTTCATTAACTGCCACAACAATTGGTCTATCTAAGATTTTTTCAGTATCGAAAATATTATATATTTCTTCATCTTTTAATATTCCATCCGCATGTATGCCAGCTCTCGTAATATTGAATTCGCTACCTACATATGGTGTTCTAGGTGGAATACTATATTTAAATTCACCTTCAAAATACTTACCAATCTCAGTTATAAGCTTTAAATTCATATTTTTTACATTTCCTTTTATTTGGCCATATTCTATAATCATAGCTTCTAGTGGACAATTACCTGTTCTCTCACCAATACCAAAAAGTGAAGTGTTTATTGAGGAACAGCCATGAAGCCAGGCTGTAGTAGAGTTTGGCACTACATTATAAAAGTCATTATGTCCATGCCACTCAAGACACTCGGAAGGTACTCCTGCATAAGTTCGCAATCCATGTATGACATGAGGTACACTTCTTGGTAATTCTGTTCCTGAATAAGGTAAGCCAAGGCCCAAGGTATCACAGGCTCTAATTTTTACCTTGATACCAGATTTCTTAGAAAGTTCCATAAGCTTTTGTGCTAGTGGCACTACAAATCCGAAAAAGTCTGCTCTAGTTATATCTTCAAGATGACATCTTGGAATTATTCCATTTTCTAAGGCCTCTTCCGCTAATGAAACATATAAATCCATAGCCTGCGCTCTTGTTTTATTAAGCTTTTTGAATATATGATAATCGGAACAAGACATTAGCATTCCTGTTTCCTTAAGTCCCATGTCTTTTACCAGTTTGAAGTCTTCCGTGTTAGCTCTTATCCAGGAAGTTACCTCCGGAAATTCATATCCTCGCTCCAAACATTTTCTAGCAGCATTTCTATCTTTTTCTGTATATAAAAAGAATTCTGTTTGTCTAATTACTCCAGAATTATTATCAAGTTTGTGTAGATAGTCAAATATCTTAACTATTTGATCTTCAGTATATGTGTCCATGGCCTGTTGCCCATCTCTAAAGGTAGTATCCGTAATCCAAATGTCTTCAGGTACAAACATTGGAATTTGTTCACTTCCAAAAACCACTTTTGGAATTTCTGAGTATGGGAATATATCTTTAAATAAATTGGGCTTTTCTACATGGCTTGCTTGCAGGTTTTTTATTCCCATGTTATGAGTATCATTATTATTTGTTATTTGTACCTTTTTCATTTATTAGCCTCCTTATTTATATGTGATAATGTATAAAATAGCATTTTTTATAATGTATAATTAAATCATCATCTTCCATACTGAAATGTCGTTAAACATATATTTACTCCATAATTTCACTTGGTATAATAGAATGAATATTTTTTATTGTAGAAAGAGAAACATTAGTCTTAGTTTTTTGAACTCCTGGGATGTTTTTTATCTT
>CALJTN010000286.1 GCA_937976175.1 uncultured Clostridiaceae bacterium
GTCACATCTTAGACACGTTTTTAATAAATAAATATATAAAAAGTTAATAGGGTAATTATAACTATTAAGCTTTACAAAATCATATAAAAAATCTACAATTAGGTTATAATGCATGGTAAAAGACAAATTGCAATACCACTCTAAATCATATTTAGAGATAGAGCTTATGCATTAAAAAGGAGACGTTTATGATTTATCTTGATTACAATGCTACAACACCTATAGATAAGGAAGTGGCAGATGCCATGATTCCCTACCTCTATGGAAATTTTGGTAATCCGTCGAGCACCCATGAATTAGGGGTTAATGCAAAAAATGCAGTTGAACACGCAAGAACGCAAGTTTCGGAGCTTTTAAGCTGTTTACCTGAAGAAATTATATTTACTAGTGGTGGCAGCGAATCAAATAATATGGTTATTAAGGGAGTTGCTTATACTTATAAAAATAAAGGTAATCATATCATAACTTCTAAGATTGAACATCCAGCTGTTTTAAATCCATGTCATTATTTAGAGAAGCTAGGCTACAAAGTTAGCTACTTATCAGTTGATGAATATGGCGTGGTGAATCCATTGGATGTTGAAAAACTCATTACTGATAAAACCATCTTAGTTACAATTATGCATTCAAATAATGAGACTGGTGCCCTTCAGCCCATAGAAGAAATCTCAAAAATCTGCAGAAAGCATAATGTTTTATTTCATACTGACGCATCTCAATCTATGGGTAAAGTGGTGGTTGATGTGAAAAATCTAGGGGTGGATTTTCTTACAATTGCAGGACATAAGCTCTATGCACCCAAGGGTATAGGCGCCTTATATATTAGAGATGGAATTAATATTGAGCCCTTTATACATGGCGCTGGACATGAAGGTGGTAAGCGTGCAGGAACAGAAAACATCATATTTGATGTAGCGCTTGGTAAAGCCTGCGAGATATCAATGCTAGCTTTGAAAAGTTCAGAAATTAAGGAACTGACCGAATACTTTTATAATAGCCTCAAAGAAAAATTCGGAGATAAGATTCACTTGAATGGAGACCTAGAGAAGAGACTTCCAAATACTCTAAATATAAGTTTTCTAGGCTATAATGGACATGAGATTTTGCAGGGCTTAAATGAAACCGCCGCCTCAACGGGTTCTGCCTGTCATTCAGGATCAACTACCATCTCACCCGTATTAAGAGCTATGGGAGTATCAGACGAAGTTGGGCGTGGTGCCGTACGATTTAGTCTTGGAAGATATACTTCAAAAGAAGAGATTGACAATGTACTGGAAAATTTAAATAAACTTATAGTAATTTAACGATATTTTGGAAGACTGGTGAAGTTAATCACTAGTCTTTTAATTTTTATGATTTAATATTATTTAATGAACTCATATAATCTAGTCCTTTTTTATTCATTTCTTCCCTCAAAAAAATTTATTTTTTCGTAATCTAAAGTGGTAAAGATAAAAACAAAAACTAAAATCAAAATGTTTCAGTTTTATTATTACTCATATATGGTATAATCCATTGTTACAGTTTTTAATAGGGGGTCAAATATGATAGGAAAAGTACTTATAAATAGATATGAGCTATTAGAGAAAATTGGTGAAGGTGGCATGGGTATTGTTTATAAAGCAAAGTGTCATTTACTAAATAGATTGGTGGCTGTAAAGATATTAAAATCAGAGTTAACTGATGATGAGGACTTTGTGGCTAGGTTCAAGAGAGAAGCTACCTCCGCTGCAAGATTATCTCATCCAAACATAGTGAATATTCATGATGTTGGAGAGGAAAACAATGTTAATTTTATAGTTATGGAATATGTTAATGGAAAAACTCTAAAAGAAGTAATAAAGGCTTCCGGTAGACTCAGCTTTGAAAAAACTATAAACATAGCCCTTAAAATATCCAGAGCCTTAGATTGTGCTCATAAAAATAATATAATCCACCGTGATATAAAACCAGATAATATTTTAATTACTGAGGATAACATTGTAAAGGTTGGAGATTTTGGAATTGCAAAAGTAGTTGATTCAAGAACTGCAACTAAATCTAGCAAGGTTATGGGAACTGTTCACTATTTTTCTCCAGAACAGGCTAAAGGAAGCTTTGTAGATGGTAGGTCAGATATATATTCTCTAGGTATTGTGATGTACGAAATGGTCACAGGGAAAGTACCGTATAATGCAGAAAGCTCTATTTCCGTAGCTATTATGCATATTCAGCAACCTGCTATTCCACCAATTGAAGTTATTTCAGATATACCTAAAAATATAAATGGAGTAATTTTAAAAGCAATGGAAAAAGAACCTGTTAATAGATACCAAACAGCTAAGGATATGGAAGAAATTTTAAGTGCAATTAATAAAGATTCTAGTTTAATATTAGACTTAAATAATGGTCAAAGCGAGGCTACAATGTTTATGGACCCGGTAGCAGGGCCTGTTCCTAATACAGGAAATGATTACTCAAAGGTTATGAGTGGGCAAACAAGAGTTGAAAAACCATTACTTATAAAAGATAGAAGTGAGCTGTTAGGAAAAAAGCTACTTAGTAAGAATAAAAAGGCAATGATAGTTATTGCCTCAATTATATTAGTTATGATTATTGGTGTTTTAGTCCGAGGTATTTCTAAGGAGAGGTCTGTTGGTACAGCTAATTCCGGTGAAGATACTTTCCTAAAAGAAAGTGAAAAGTTGCCTATAGTTGAGAAGAAATTTGTACCTTCTCTTATTGGAAGTACTGAAGAGGTTGCATGGCAGACCGCAGTTAATAATGGATTCTTACTTGGGAATATTACAACTGATTTTAGCCATAGCGTCCCTAAGGGCTTGGTTATTAGCCAAGTACCTAATGTAAATACCTCCTTTGAAGAAGGTGGGAAAATTGACTTAGTTATAAGTCAAGGGAAAAGGATTGTTCAAGTTACTGTACCAGAACTAAGAGGGAAAACAATAAATGAAGCTGAAGAAATACTAGCGGACCTTAATTTACAGATTGGAGAGAAAACCCTTGTAAATCTA
>CALJTN010000287.1 GCA_937976175.1 uncultured Clostridiaceae bacterium
ATATTTACAAATCTAACTTACACCATAACTTGTAGCTTAGTGCTTCATCTTAATTACTTTGCATCACTCTGATTGAGCTAATTGCAATCAGTTTGACATAAATGACAGTGAACCGTCCACTGTCAAATTAGGTGCCTTGCACCTTATACATCAACTCCATTATCTGTGAGAACATCTACCATGAAGGTTGAATTTCTTTTAGGTCATGGCTTAGGAATTATTATTCAAGGCCGAATGGTTCGGCAATTAGGGTAGCTGAGAAGTATAGCTTGTAACTTGGACACTTAAGCTATATGGAGCTAGTAGTGTAACCGACCCTCTTAAAAACCAAATAATTTTAAGAGGAGATTTATTATGAAAAAAATATTAGCATCTGCTTTAACTTTAACACTATTATTCAGTTTATCAAACATTGCAATGGCAAGCACTGGTAAGGGAAATGGCTTGGCTACTGCGCCTGGACAATCCACTACATTTTCAAAAGGTGTAACAACTATTGTTACCGTTACTACTAACGATGTTCATAGCACAGAAACCAATACAATTGTTTCTGAACCTATTGTTGCAACTGTATCCAAAAGTGACTCAGCTTCTGTAGTTACAGGAATGGAAGTAATAACAGAAAATCATAATACGCACGAATGGACTAGACAATTAACAAAGACTGAAACTACAACTACTACTACAACTTGGGATGAGATTACCAGCAAAACTACAACTACACTTGTAAATACACCTGTTACAACAACTTATACTACAGTTACCACTGTAATGCATCAGGGAGCACCTGGTAGCAATGGTAAAGTAATAAGCAATAATAGTATTACCTCAATATCAAATGTAGAATATGGAACATCCGTTACTTCATCAACTGATCATTCTGAAACTACTACTCAGAATGTTAATACAACTTCAGTTGCAAAATGCGTAACAATACCTACAGGTAATGGCTGGGTAAAAGCTGATGGCACTCCTAGCACAACTCCACAAGGTAATAACAACTAATTATTTGAAGTTAAAACGCGGAGGCTAGGAGACGGTTTTCTTGCTTTTGTTTATAAAAAAGAGTCAGTAGGTAAACCTACTGGCTCTTTTTGTTAGCTAAAATTTTCTATTCTTAAAATACTCTCCACTCTATTTAAGTTTTCAGACTCTTTTATTTTTTCTATAGACTTTCTTATGTTTTTTTCTAAGCTCTTATGAGTTATAAATACTAAAGATACAAAGTCTTCACATTTTACATCCTGAGTAACAGATACAATGCTTACCTTATTTTCTCCAAATGTAGATGCTATAGCACCTAAAACTCCTGCCTTATCTCTAACATTTAATCTTATATAAAATTCCGATTGATTTTCCTCTGCCTTTTTAATTTGTTTAAGTCCTAAATAATTTTTTGAAGGATTAAAGTTAAACTCATTTTCATTATTTCTTAGAATTGATATTATATCTCCTACCACAGCACTTCCCGTAGGTAAATCCCCTGCCCCTCTGCCATAGAGCATTAAATCACCAACTGCATTTCCCTTTATAAAAATTGCATTAAAGGCATCATTAACATTTGCAATGGGATGAGTTGCTGGTACGAGGCTTGGATGTACTCTAAGTTCTAGCTTGTTATTTTCCTCTTTTCCTATGGCCAGAAGCTTTATTACGTATCCAAACTTTTTTGCATACTCAATATCTATAGACGTAACCTTGCTTATACCTTCTCTATATATGTTGTCCGGGTGAACCCTTGTGCCAAAGGCCAAAGAAGACATAATTGCAAGCTTATAAACAACATCATGCCCTTCTACATCTGATGTAGGATCTGCTTCAGCATAACCCTTTTCCTGTGCCCCTTTTAAAGCACTTTCAAAATCCATTCCATCTAAGGTCATTTTGCTTAATATATAGTTAGTTGTGCCATTTATAATTCCAGTTATCTGCTGAATTTTATTTGCCGTAAGACTCTCATTAATCTCACGAATTATAGGTATTCCGCCACCTACACTAGCCTCATAGTAGAACATCACTTCTTCATTTTCAGCTGTAGAAAACAATTCCTCTCCCCAATTAGCAAGTACAAGCTTATTTGCAGTTACTACATGTTTTTTAGCTTTCATCGCCCGTAGCATATAGTCTTTTGCGTCACCAGCTCCCCCTATGAGTTCTACTACAACTTTTATATCTTTATTATTTAATATTTCTTCCATATCATTTGTCAGCAATTCCTTTGGCACCTCTAGTTCTCTATCCTTATTTAAATCTCTTACTAATATCTTTGAAATCTCAATTTCATAACCTGAGCGTTTTGCTATTTCATTTCTGTTGGTATGTAGTATATTCCACACTCCTCTACCTACATTTCCAAGACCTAGTATTGCTATTTTTATTTTTTTCATATTTACCTTCCCTCCTCAATTCATTTCAAATTCTCTTGGTATTTGGATAATTTCCCCTTAAGTATTTGTTTTCACCTTGTCTAAGACTTATTTATTTTTGTTCTCAAAAGCAGCATAGATGGCTCTAATAGCCTTTTCAAAATCTCCATTTTCCACTCCCACTATTATGCTTAACTCATTTGAACCTTGATTTATCATTCTAATATTAATTTCCCCTTTAGCTAAGGCACCAAAAACTTTTCCTGATATCCCCTTTGTTCTTATCATTCCTTTTCCTACAACCGCCACCAACGCCATATTAGGATATACTATTAGTGAATCTGGGCTACACTGTCTTTCTATTTCTTCTAATATGTTGTCAAGCTTATTGTCGAGCTGCCAGTCATCGATTATAAGGGATACTGAGTCAAGCCCCGAAGGAATATGTTCAAAGGAAACATCATTATTTTCGAGGATTGAGAGAAGTTTACGGTGAAACCCCTTATCTCTTTTCATTAAGGTCTTTTCTATTGATATTACCGTAAAATCTTTTTTTCCTGATATTCCTGTTATATCTCCAATCTTTACTATAGCTTTATCATCTACAATATAAGTTCCTTCCTCTAAAGGTCTGTTAGTATTCTTTATATTTATTGAGATACCATCCTTTTTCACAGGGAAAATTGCCTCTTCATGAAACACATTTGCTCCCATGTAAGAAAGCTCTCTAAGTTCCTTATAAGTAATTTCTTTAATATGTTTTGGATTATCTACAATACGAGGATCTACCATTAAAAACCCCGATACATCCGTCCAGTTTTCATACACTATAGCTCTTACACTTTTGGCAATTATAGCACCTGTTATATCTGATCCGCCTCTAGAAAATGTTTTTACTTTTCCATCTTTTGTTGCTCCATAGAATCCTGGAATTACTGCTTTTTCTACCTTTGATAATCTACCACTTACCGCCTTATAGGTAGCCTCTTCGTCAAGTTGCCCGTTTTTCTTAAAGATAATTATTTCAGCAGCATCAATAAATTCTACGCCTAAATATTCTGCTAGTATCAGACCATTTAAGTACTCACCTCTGCTTGCAACATAATCTACAGAAGCCCCCTTAATTATCTTTTCCTTTAAATCCTTTAAGACACTGAGTATATCAAGGGATATATTCAGTTCTTTGCATAGCTGAGTGTATCTTTCCTCAATACATTTGTATACTTCCTCAAAAGGTACTCCCTTTTCTACATGTTCATGGCACAAATATAATATATCTGTAATCTTATAATCATCCGCATCCCTTTTTCCTGGAGCTGAAGGTACTATGTATCTTCTTCTTGCGTCGCTTAGGACTATTTCTCTAACTTTATTAAATTGACAGCTATGGGATAAGGAGCTTCCTCCGAATTTTGCCACAATCACTTCCTTCATAATTAACGCCAACCTTTCTAATTCTCTATTACACAACCACTGTAATCTACACTTAGCTGTTTTACTGTCCACTTATCTTCAAGCTTTGCTATGTATTCACTGATTCCCTGAGCAAATTCTTTATCTTTTTCATCAGTTATGTTCATAATCGTAGGCCCAGCACCACTTAAAAATACCGCTTTTGAATTTAGCTCTCTACATTTCTTAGTTATATTCTCATAATTATTTATAAGTTTTCCTCTGTAGCTCTGATGAAGCTTGTCCTCACAACCAACTTTAAGCATGCCCATATTTCCATTATTAAGGGCTGTTATGAGTAGTGCGGTTCTTCCTATATTAAATAAGGCATCCTTATAAGAAACTTCCTTAGGTAGTACACCTCTAGATTTTTCTGTTGATAACGTAAAATCTGGTATCAGTGCACAGAAGTTTAATGCTCTAGTTATCTTTATTTCTTCTACATAAATCTGTCTATCATCTTTTACAGAAACAGCCATGCCCCCATATAATGCAGGTGCAAGGTTATCCGGGTGACCCTCTATTTCTGTGGCAATTTCTAATATTTCAGCCTTGCTCAGCACCCCTCCTGCAAGCTCATTTGCTCCCATAATACCACCTAGTATACAGGCAGCACTGCTTCCAAGCCCTCTTGATACTGGTATATCACAGTGCATTTTAATTCTAATTCCCGAAGGAGTATATCCTATCTTTTCAAAACACTTTTTCATTGAAGTATATACTAAGTTATCTTCATTTTTAAACTCTTCCCTGCAACCTATAAACTCTAGCCCCTTACCTATCTCTTCAAAAGTAAAGGTATTGTATAAATTCAAAGCTATACCTAGGCAATCAAAGCCTGGTCCTAGGTTTGCACTACTTGCCGGCACTGTTATTTTAACCATAATACTCACCTACACTTTCAAAAATTCATTAACTACCTTTTTCATACTTTCTTTATTACACACACCTTTATATATCACTTCTTTATTTTTAAGGTTATCAATGGAGGCAGGCACTTTAAGCCCTGTTTTTCTAGAGAGTTCATCAATTAATTCAAAATCATCCAGGTTTTCTGTATCTATTAAAAGGCTGCTGCACACGCTTCTTGTAAACTTAAATGGACTTGCAGTAGATACAATAATAGTCTTTGTTTTGTCAAGACTGTGTTCCTTATACTTTTTATACACTGAATGAGCTACTGCTGTATGAGTATCTATAACATAATTAAATTCTTCATATACTTCTTTTATACTTTGAAGGGTCTCTTCGTCTGTAGCAAAGCCACCATAGAAATCTTTTAAGCCTTCCTTCATGCCTTCAGTTATTTCATATTTCCCATCTAAACTCAGTTCTTTCATAAAACCTAAAATAGTTTCCTCATTTTCCTTACTTAAATAGTAATTTAATCTCTCAAGATTACTGGAAACTAGAATATCCATAGAGGGAGAGGCTGTAATTTTAAATTCTCTGTGCTTATCATACACTCCAGTTTTTATAAAATCATAAAGTACATTATTTTCATTTGAAGCACATATAAATTTATTTATTGGTAAGCCCATTTCTTTGGCATAAAAGGCAGCTAGTATATTTCCAAAGTTTCCTGTAGGCACCACTACATTTATCTGCTCATTACTTTCTATTTCCTTTCTCTTTAACATATTTAAGTAAGCATAAAAGTAATAAACGATTTGTGGCACAAGCCTTCCTATATTTATAGAATTAGCCGAGGATAAAATATAGTTATTCTCCTCTAGAAACTCCTTATATTCACTATCATTAAAAATCTCTTTCACACCATTTTGTGCGTCATCAAAGTTTCCTTCTATGGAAGTTACATAAGTGTTATCACCTTCCTGCGTAATCATTTGTCTTTTTTGAACTTCACTTACTCCCTTTTCAGGATAAAAAACTATAATTTTCGTTTTCTCTACGTTTTTAAAACCTTCAAGCGCTGCTTTTCCCGTATCACCTGAAGTAGCTGTTAAAATTACTATTTCTTTTGTTATCTTATGTTTTCTAAGAGCAGTTTTTAATAAATGTGGAAGTAGGGACAGCGCCATGTCCTTAAAGGCCAGGGTTGGTCCATGATAAAGTTCTAGGAAGAACTCTTCTCCTGCTTTGCACACCTCTACTACTTCTTCTAAATCAAAATTATTACCATAAGCCTTATGAGTACACTCACTAATCTCTTCCTTAGAAAAGTCTGTTAGAAATTCTTTTAAGATATAATTTGCTAACTGCACATAACTAAAATCCATAAGTTCCTGTAAGGGAACAGCAATTTTAGGAATTTTAACTGGAATGTATAGCCCCCCATCTCCTGCAATACCTTTTATAATAGCTTCACTGGCTGTTAAGAGTTCGCTACTCCCTCTTGTGCTTTTATACATTAACTCCATAATTGTACCTCCTTATTTTTGAAAGATTAGATATTTTTCAATATTTTCAATAGTCACTTAATTGATGATATAATAAAAAGCACTGTTAACTCATATTAACAGTGCTTTTACGATTTAAAATAAATATTCAAAATACTTAGAGCTGTATAAGTTTAAAATACCTAGGAATATGGGTATTTATATATACTAAAGCATTTGCAATTATTTAAACCATATTTATACCAACACCATTATGAGCAATTGTGTTCCAACTGCTCATAACGTAAAGTTCAAATAGTGTTTTCTACTTATCCTTTAAGAAGTTACGGAGCAATTGAAAATAATTATTAAATTGTTACCCGTGGTGGTGGTGGTTAAATAGGTTCTAATCATCATTGCTCTTCTCCTTATTTAAAATTTATTTTGATTATGTGTTTTTTCGTTTTACATATTTATGAAAGAATACTACATTTTTTGCAACTTGTCAAGCTACATCTTGCATTTTTGTAAGCCTATGTGGTATATGTCCAATTATACCCTTGTACTTATTTAGTGTTTACCATTCTTCGTGACAATAACGCACCTATACCACACAAACCTATTACAAAGTAAAAGATAGCATTATAACTCTGAAGTTTATCCATTAAAAGGCCAGAAGCTAACACCCCAGTAATAGCACCTATACCATATGCAGTAAATACAACCCCATAATTTTGGCTGTAATGTTTTGTTCCATACATGGCAATAGTTGAGGTTGGTGCAATAGCTAGCCACCCTCCAAGATTAAACCAAAATATTGAAAAAGCTATAGTAAATAGAACTATACTACCTTCATTTGCTACTAGCATTAATAAGGCTGCCATAGTAATTAATCCATAAGATATTAACATAGCCTTTTGAGAAGAGAGTTTGTCGGTAATCAAGCCAAATATAGGTCTACCTATGCCGTTAAAAATTGCAAATACTGCCATTAATAAAGCTACTGTTTTAGGGGATAATTTTATTAGTTCCACCCCTACATTACTTGTCATTCCAATTATCATTAGTCCAATCATTGTTCCAATTATAAAATTAAAATAAAGTGCTTTAAAGCTTTTTGATTTAAGCATTTTTGCAGTGTTTGTATCTTTTATGTGCTTTTTTGTACTAGAAGTTATTTCTCTACTGCTATTATCTAAATCAGTGGGATATCTAAATGCATATGAAAGTAAAGGTATTATAGTTCCAAAAGTTATTCCTAATGTGAGGAATGCTTTCCTTATACCATAGTTTTCTATTAAGGTTCTTGCTAGTGGAGCGGTTATCAAAGGTGATAATCCAAATCCAATTAATACAATACCTACTGCTAAGCCTTTTTTGTCAGGAAACCATTTTGCTACTACGGTCATGGGAACTCCATAAGCTATACCTACTCCTGCACCAATAATAACTCCATAGGTAATAGTTAAAATATATATATTAGGTGCGTATGCTGATAATATCCAGCCTAAGGCTACGAGAATTGCACCTAGAGAGATAATTACTCTAGGACTATACTTATCTAAGTACTTGCCTGTGAGAAACATAAATAGTGCATAAGTCGCTAAAGACACCATATAAGGAAGGCCACTTTCAGTAGACCCTATATTAAAGTTTTTTTCAATGGGAGCTCTAAAAATGCTCCATGAATATACAGTTCCAAGGCACATCATAATTATAATTCCTAAAAAAACATAGTTCCACCTTTTCCCACTTACTGAACTGTTCAATTTTACGCTTCTTTGAATCATTAACCTCACCGCTTTCCGTAAATTTACTCTCTAGATTAAATTCAATGTTTTACTTTCCTTTATCATATATTTCCCTAAGCACTCTTTTATATTTAGAATTTTAGTAGCTACTTTTTTGTTATATTTATGCTATTACCTCCTTTAAAAAGAAAAAAGCCAATAGCAAAAACTCCTCTATGAGAGTTGTTACTATTGGCTTACTACTTCACTGGTTATTAACCCTTCAAGTGGTCTTCCAAGTTTATTTTATAATTTTTTCTTCCATATCTCGATCTACAACTATGGCTATAATTTTCTCACCTGTTTTGGTGCTTACATCAGAATAAGTGC
>CALJTN010000288.1 GCA_937976175.1 uncultured Clostridiaceae bacterium
AAGACAGATAATTATGTTAAGATATTTTAAAGATAATACACAAATTCAAGTGGCTAAAATGATGGGAATCAGCCAAGTACAGGTATCTAGAATAGAAAAGAAAGTCTTAAAAATAATGAAGGAAAAGCTTAGTGGATAAGGTGAAATATAAATGAACAACTTTAGTGTTTTAACATTGAAGTTGTTTATTTCTAAATACACCTTATTTTTTTGACTAAAAAGCATATTATTGCAAATAATAACATAGAAATTCATCATGTTCTATTTAAAGTACAAGATAAAAGTAATAACTACTCTGTCAAACTAAAAGGAGGGTATTTCATGAAAGTAGAAGAAAAAACCATAAGGAAAAAATTTGATAATCTTAGGTCTAGTAAAATTCCTAAGCCTAATTTATTGGTCCATTGTCTTAATGCTTTTTGGGTTGGAGGATTAATATGCGTAATCGGACAGTTTGTCAGTGACACTTTCTTTAAAATGGGTATTGCTAAAGATGAGCTGGGAACATATGTTACAATAGTTATGATATTTTTAGGGGCCATACTTACAGGTATAGGTGTATATGATAAAATAGGTGATTTTGCAGGAGCGGGCTCTGTAGTGCCAATTACTGGCTTTGCAAACTCAGTGGTTGCGCCAGCAATGGAATTTAAAAATGAGGGATTTGTTTTTGGGGTAGCAGCTAAAATGTTTACTATTGCAGGCCCTGTTTTAGTATATGGCATCGGGTCATCTGTAATTGTAGGAGTTTTATATTATTTTTTTAGGTGGTGATTTAAAATGGGAAGAAGACTGGGGCTTCAAACAGTAGAAATTGAAAGCAAACCTAGAATTATTAGTACTTACAATATAGTTGGACCTAAAGAAGGTCATGGACCATTAAAAGAGTACTTTGATAAAATTATACAAGATGACCTAAATGGAACAGATAGCTTCGAAAAGGCTGAAAGTAGTCTTTTATATACTGCTATAACAGAGAGTATAAAGAAAGCAAAACTAAGGGAAGAAGATATAAATTATTTACTAGCAGGAGATTTACTAAATCAACTATTTTCTTCAAGTTTTGCAGCTCGAGATTTAAATATTCCATTCATAGGGCTTTATGGAGCCTGTTCAACTATGGCGGAGTCATTAAGCTTAGGTTCAATGATAATGGAAGGGGGCCTAGCTAATTACATTGTAGCAGCCACCTCATCACATTTTTCCTCTGCTGAAAGACAATTCAGATTACCACTAGAAATGGGAAGTCAAAGGCATCCAACAGCACAATGGACAGTTACTGGTTCAGGAGCGATGGTTTTGGGTAAGAAAGGTAAGTTTCCCTATATTACTCATGTTACCATTGGAAAGGTCAAAGACTATGAGGTAACGGATGTAAATAATATGGGAATTGCGATGGCTCCTGCAGCTGTAGATACTATTAAACAACATTTTATGGATACTAGTAGAAAGCCTTCGGATTATGATATTATTGCTACGGGAGATTTAGGAAAACTTGGAAGACAGTTTACAGAGGAAATGTTATTAGAATATAAGTATGATATGAAGGGTCATTATATTGATTGTGGTGAAGAAATATTTGATGCTGAAAAGCAACAAACTAATGAGGGGGGTAGTGGATGTGGGTGTTCAGCAGTGGTTGCAACTGGATACCTGTATAAAAATATGTTAAAGGGGAAATTTAAAAGAATTCTGTTAGTTTCCACAGGAGCACTTCTAAGCCCAACTTCATCTTTGCAAGGGGAAACAATACCAGGAATCGCACATGCTGTTTCAATAGAGTTTGGGGGTGAATAAATGAATGATTACATTATGGCTTTTATAGTTGGTGGAATAATTTGTGTAATAGGGCAAATACTTATGGATACTACTAAGTTAACTCCCTCTCGAATATTAGTTGTATTTGTAACTGCTGGTGTAATATTAGGTGCAGTAAATATATATGATGTGGTTATAAAGTATGGGAAAGCAGGTGGAAGTATACCTCTACCAGGTTTTGGATATAGTTTAGTTAAAAGTGTAATGAAAGAAGTAGATAAAGAGGGTCTTATAGGAGCATTCACGGGAGGTGTAAAGGGTACGGCGGGAGGTATTACTGCTGCAGTTTTTTTTGGGTATGTTATGGCAGTAATATTTAATCCCAAAAGTAAAGGGTAATAAAAAACCTACTATCAAAAATATTTTGTATTTGATAGTAGGTTTTTAGTTTCCTGTTATGGTGGAGTAATATCGTTTCCGACCATATTATCGTTTAGATTATTAGGATCAAATTCATCTAAGTCATCAAAGTCAATAACTTCATCTTCAGAGGGATGAACAATGGGAGGAATCATAGTATTTCTTGAAAAAGTATCAACTGCTGTGGGCAATACAAAAACAGAGTCTTCTAAAAATGCATTAGGAACATAATTTCTTGTTATAAAAATCTTTGTTTCAATTTTCCCAGGTGGAGTAAACTCCGACGCTAGAACATATTTTCCACTTGGATCTTTGGTAACCTTAGCTTCAACATGTATGCTATCAAGTGTTGTTGGCTGAGTTCCATTAATAAACAGTTCAGAGTAAACTCTATTGCCTCTTGGGTCTTTATAAGTTAAATCAGTAGGTATATTCCCTGAGTCCATGGATACAGGATAAGCAGATATACCAAAAGGTCTCTCTACGTTTTTTACTGGAAGGGAAGTGTGGGCTTCTTTCATAATTTTCCCCCACAGTAAAGCCGCAGTATTACTACCCATTCCTTGAATTCTATGCTTTCCTTCATCTGTTCCAATCCAAACAGCTGCAGAGTAATAGGGAGTTAAACCAACGAACCATAAATTTTTTGAATCAGAAGAAGTTCCAGTTTTGCCTCTAACAGGCATGTTTCCAAAAGCCGCGCTTGGTCCAGTACCACCGGGACTTACAGGGCCCTGTAACAAATCATACATTATATAAGCACTTTGGGGAGATAAAACAGGTTTTGCCTCAAATTTTGTTTCAAGCAATAATCTACCAGTTCTATCAACTACTTTAGTGTATAGTCTTGGAGTAGTACGCATGCCGTTGTTGCCAAAAACACCATAGGCAGCGGCCATAGTTAATGGATTAGTTCCCTGATGTTCACCACCATCTAATTGACCCAGTGACATAGCGGACATACTAATTTTATCTACTTTATCTAGCTGCAATCCAAATTTTTCACCATAAGAAACACTAGTTTTAAGACTAATCATATCTGCAAGTTTAACAGCTGCTACGTTTGCAGAATACTTCAAGCAATCTCTTAGAGTTAAATATCCACGATACCTATCCGGAGCGTTTTTAGGATTATAAGGAGCATCGCCTGGAGCAACATATTTCTTTCCTATGTCTTCAGGTACAGGTGAATCTTCAATAATGGTAGAAGCTGTAGCTATTTTTGAATCAATAGCTGGACCATACACAGTTAGTGGCTTAATGCTGGATCCAGGGGCCTTTAAGAAGTCAATAGAGGCAGCTCTATTATAAGACATAGGACCTTCATCACCACGTCCACCTATAATGGTTTTAACCTCACCTGTATGATAATCCATTACAACACAGGCAGCCTGGATATCTGCTTGAATAGGGTTAAGTTTACTATCTCTAGGAAATACATAGTCATAGTTATTTTTTTTGCTGGAATCCACAGAATCATCAATTAGTTTTTGGGATATATTTTGCATATCTCTATTCATGGTTGTATAAATTTTTACTCCATCATACATAAGCTTAGAGTATGCTTCTTCTTTGCTAATATTATATTTTTTCATTAAATCTTCAGCAACTTGAAGAATTACAGGTCTAGAAAAGTATTCATAGTTCATTTTGTTCGCATCTTTGCTTGAAAAATTAAATTTTAACTCTTCTGCCATAGCTGAATCCAATTGGTTTTTATCAATTTTATTATACTTGTACATGTTTTCAAGAACAGCTTTGGTTCTCATAGACTCAAAAACTTCTTTATTCTTATATGACTTAGAAGCCAAAGAATACGAAAGACTAGGATTTTGTGCAGCACTAGCAATAAAAGCACATTGTTTTAAGGTCAAATCTCCAATGGAGATGCCAAAATATTGCTGGGAGGCGGCTTCTACACCATGAGCATTTCCACCTAGAAAAATTGTGTTCATATAAGCCTCTAAAATTTGCGGTTTACTCAAAACTTTTTCTAATTGTAAAGCTAAGGACATTTCTTGAACCTTTCTTTTTATAGAAGTTCTGTTTTCCATAGAGTCTTCTAAAAACAATCTATATTTTACTAATTGCTGAGTTATGGTTGAAGCTCCCTGAAGACTTTCGTTGCTACCCTTTAACTTTATTTTTATATCCTTTAAAATTGCACCTCCCAGTCTCTTTATGTCAATGCCTGGGTGGGTTTCAAATCTACTATCTTCAATACTTATAAATGCATGCTTTAGGTTAGCTGGGAATTTATTATTATTAATAGATATATTAATTCTTCTTTCAGAAGTAATATATTCATCCATAAACCTTTCAGAATCATCATATAATATTGAGGGTTCATCTAATTTTAAGAACTCATTAATATCTAAGCCAGGAGCTGTTTTAATCATAGCTAGGACTACTCCTCCCATAGCTACACTGATTATTAAGGCTACAAACAGAATAGTAAAAAGAATGGTTTTAAAAACTTTCTTCCAAGTTCCTTTTTTCTTCTTAGTAGGTTTTTTATTTTTCATTGAGTATCCTCCTTGTATTTCTATAGAGCAAGTGACAATTATCACTTGCATTTGTCTTGAGTAGGTACTGATTATTAATTAGAACTTCTTAATCTAAAAATCCATATGGGTTAACTATAATTAGCTTATAATATTATACCATACAATTATGTTAATATAAAATATTCAGTTTTGCTATGATATTTAATTCTGTACTTTAAAAGAGCTACATATAATATTACATAACCTTAAGTGGAGGTAATAAATATTAATAATAAAATTAAAGCTAGGATATTAATAATTATAGCCATAATTATGATAAATTTTACAATATTTATATATATTTTTGATAAAACTGTAATGCCAACCGTAATGGCAGTAGCGGATGCAGAAATGAGGGCAAAGGCTATAGAGATAGTTAATAGAACAATTATAAATGAATACTCTAATCAATTTAACTATGATCAGGTTATAAGAGTGGATAAAGATTTAGAGGGAAATATTGTAATGCTAAAGGCGGATACTCTAAAAATGAATAAAATAGCTTGTGATGTTGCTCTAGAATCACAAAAGGAACTGATGAAACTTGGGGAAGTAGGAATCAAGATTCCATTAGGTTATATAACAAGAAATAATATTTTATCTTATTATGGTCCAAGTGTAACCATAAAAATGCAACCTATAGGACATGTAGAAACTAAATATTCCTCTGAGTTTGAAAGCGCCGGTATAAATCAAACCAGGCATAAGATTTATGTTAAAGTAAAGACTACGGTTAGAGTAATTATTCCTCTTAAAAGCAATGATATCCAAGTGGCTAATGAGGTGCCAATTGCGGAAACTATTATAGTAGGAAAAACACCTAATACTGCAGTTCAACTAGATTTAAATAGTGCAGGATTTAAACTAGGTAATGATTAATAGAAAGGTAAAAAAATAAAGTACGCTATAACGTACTTTATTTTTATTTAATTAACTATATGTATTTTAAGTACGCATTCAACAAAAGTCGTTACGTTATATCAAGCCATTAAAGCAGAGTAAAGTATTTTAATGGGTTATTAATCTTCCCAATTAAATACGTAGGGTATATTTCTATAGTAGTCCCCGTAATTTAATCCATAACCAACTACAAAAAGATCCGGAATTTCAAAGCAGCAGTAGTCAGGTTTTATGTCAACTTTTCTTCTTTCAGGTTTATCTAAAAGAACACAAGATTTAACGCTAGCCGCACCTAAAGATTTAGCATGTGAAATAACGAAATCCATAGTTATTCCAGTATCAACAATATCATCTACTATTAATACATCAAAGCCTTCAATATTATCAGGAATATCATTTACAATATTCACTGATCCACAAGACTGTTCATCATGGCCATAGCTTGAAGTTGTCATAAATCCTATTTTTGTAGGAACAGTAATTTGGCGTACAAGGTCCGCAGTATATATAAAACTACCTCTTAATAGCGAAAGAATATATAAATTTTTCCCGTCATAATCCTTCGAAATTTCAGCGCCAAGCTGTTCAATTCTTTCATCGATTTGGTTTTTAGATATAAGAATATTTCTTTTTTTATTATCCAATGTTAATCCCGCCCTCTATATATATTTACAATAATGCTTCAATAGTATAAAATTATATGAAAGTTGTCAAGTATAAGAATAAGAAAACTTGCTAAAATATTATTAGAATGGAGTGATTTACGATGATATATGGAAATATTGACGGTGTTAAAAATTCAATTTTAAATAAATTAGATAATGCTTCTGAAATAAGAGTTTCTAAAGATTGTATTTTATCTGAAGAGCTGGTAGAAATACTAGTTGAGGTAACACAAGATTTGGGTAGAGAGGTCAGCGCGGCAATTGACAGAAAAGGTAAAATAATTAGTATGGCTATTGGGGACAGTAGTACAGTAGAATTGCCTATAATTGATATAAGGGAAGGAAGATTATCAGGAGTTAGAATAATTCATACTCATCCCAATGGGAACTCTAGATTATCAGCTTTAGATATGTCAGCTTTAGTGAAATTAAAGCTGGATTGTATAGTAGCTATTGGAATAGCAGAAAAGGAAGAATTAAAATATAACATAGGGTTTTGTGGAATAGAAAATAATATGTTAATAGAAGAGGAAATAGGACCTTTAGATATTAATGCAATAATGGAATACGATATTATAGACAAAGTTAAATACATCGAAAGATTAATGAAAATTAATGAAATTATTGAAGATGATGTAGAGCGAGCTATTTTAGTAGGAATAGAAAGTGAAGAGGATTTAGTGGAACTTAGAGAACTAGCAAAGGCATGTAATGTAGAAACTATAGATACAATATTGCAAAATCGCCATAAAATAGATCCAGCTTTATATATAGGTAGCGGTAAAGCCGAAGAGATAGCGGTTCTCAGGCAAGCACTAAGAGCAAATTTAGTTATTTTTGATGATGAGTTATCAGGTTCTCAAGTTAGAAATTTAGAAGAAGTGCTTGGTTGTAAGGTTATAGACAGAACTACGCTAATATTGGAGATTTTTGCACGAAGAGCACGAACTCGAGAAGCAAAAATTCAAGTTGAACTTGCACAATTAAAATATAGGTTGCCACGGTTGTCAGGGCTTGGCACTATGCTTTCAAGAACCGGTGCGGGAATTGGAACAAGAGGACCAGGAGAGAAAAAGTTAGAAATTGATAAAAGGCGCATAAGAGAAAATATTTATGATTTAAATAAAGAATTAGAAAAAATAAGAAACACAAGAAATGTACAAAGAGAAAAGAGAAGTCGCGAAAGTATTTCAAAAATATCTTTAGTTGGTTATACCAATGCTGGAAAATCAACACTTAGAAACACATTATGTGATGTAGCAGCTCTAAAAAGTGCTGTGCAAAAAGAAAAAGTCTTTGAAGCAGATATGCTTTTTGCAACTTTAGATGTAACAACTAGAGCGCTATTACTACCAGATAATAGGGTAGCAGCAGTAACGGATACTGTAGGGTTTATACGAAAACTCCCTCATGATTTAGTGGAAGCCTTCAAGTCAACCCTTGAAGAAGTGGTGTATTCAGATTTATTAATGCACGTAGTAGATGCATCCTCAGATACTGCAGATCTACAAATACAGGCTGTAGATAGTGTACTAGGAGAATTGAAAGCACTTGATAAGCCAATGATATTAGTATTAAATAAAATAGATAAAGCTTCTGAGGAAAACATTTTAAATATTAAAGGAAAATATAAAAATTTAAAATCTATTGAGATATCAGCTAAAGACGGTACGAATTTAGAAGAGCTATTGAAGGAAGCTTGCAAAGACCTTCCTTATACTCTTAAGAAGTTTCAAGTGCTTATTCCATACACTGATCAATCTATGGTAGCATATTTACATAGAGGTTCAAAAGTAGATTCAGAAGAGTATAAAGAAGAGGGAACACTTATGTCAGTACACGGAGACGATGAAGTTTACAATAAGTGCGAAAAATATATTTTAATGTAGTTGAAGTTATTACACTTATGAAAAAAAATTTTATAAGTGTAATAAAGTTTACAGGTAAATTATATAATTAGATAAGGCATATTAAAGAAAATAGAATACTGACTAATGATTTTCTTCAACATGCATAATAGGCC
>CALJTN010000289.1 GCA_937976175.1 uncultured Clostridiaceae bacterium
TTATACCCTATAAGGGTGGACAAGGAGGAAAAAATGAAAAACTATAGCGTTTTTGATATATTAGGTCCAATTATGGTAGGCCCATCAAGTTCACATACTGCGGGTGCGGCAAGACTTGCTAAAATTTCCGCTGTAATTGCAGGGAAAAATATTGCATCGGTGCAATTTGTTTTACATGGTTCTTTTGCTAAAACTTATAAAGGTCATGGAACGGATAGAGCACTAGTTGCAGGAATTTTAGGCATGGATCCTTGGGATGATAACCTTAAAGACTCTATAGCTATAGCTAAAGAGCAAGGGCTTATAATAGAGTTCCTTGAGGCAGATTTGGGAGAGGTTCATCCTAATACAGTAAAATTTATTATAACAAAAAAAAGTGGAAGAGTAGTTGAAATTATTGGTTCATCTGTTGGCGGAGGGAATATTCTAATTTTTGAAGTTGATGGGCAATCAGTTGAGTTTACTGGGAACTACCCAACAATTATAATTAGTCATAAAGATATTCCAGGTATGATTTCAAAAGTAAGTACCTTATTATACAATGAAAATGTTAATATAGCCTTTATGAATGTGTATAGAAGCAGCAGAGGACTAGAAGCGGCTATGGTGTTTGAAACAGATACTGTGGTTCCTAAAAGTGTGCTAGAAAAAATCAAGGCTTTAGGAAGTATATATAATATAAAAGAAATATCACCAGTGGCACAATAGTAGTATATACAAAGGCTAAGGATAAAATAGAGAAAAACACAAATGCTAATGGGTAGGTATCCTACAAAATAAGAAGGAGGGATAACGGTGTTTGCAAACAAAGGAATAGATATTTTAGAAATATGTGAGCAAAAGAATATACCAATATGGGAATATACCATAAGGTGTGAAGAAGAAGAAAGTGGGCTTTCTAGGCATGAGATTATTGAGAAGATGAGAAAAAACCTAAAGGTAATGAAGGAAGCTGCAGAATATGGGCTTATAAATGAAACTAAATCAATAAGTGGATTAATAGGCGGAGATGCCATTAAACTTAATAAGTATGCTAGTTCTCAGAATACACTAACCGGTGAATTTATGATAAAGGCAATGGCTAGAGCGGTTTCTTGCTCAGAGGTAAATGCAGCCATGGGTAAAATAGTAGCTGCACCTACAGCGGGCTCTTGTGGAATACTTCCTTCAGTAATTATTACAGCAGGAGAGAAATTAAATAAGAGCGAAGATGAGCTAATTAATGCCTTATTCACTGCTTCAGGTATAGGAATTATAATAGCTAAGAATGCTACACTGTCAGGAGCAGAAGGTGGATGTCAGGCTGAGTGTGGGTCCGCTGCAGCCATGGGCGCGGCGGCTGTAGTAGAAATGATGGGCGGAACTCCTGCTATGGCGTTACACGCAGCTGCTATTGTGATAAAAAATGTATTAGGACTAGTATGTGACCCTATTGCAGGACTCGTTGAGGTGCCTTGTGCTAAACGAAATATAGCTGGAGCAGTAAGTGCTTTAACCACTGCGGATCTTGCTATGAGTGGTGTAACTAGTAGAATACCTTTTGATGATACGGTAATTGCTATGTATAAGGTAGGCAAACAATTACCTTGTGAACTAAGAGAGACTGCTATGGGTGGTCTTGCCACTACACCTACAGGGCTAAAACTGGCAAAAGAAATTTTAGGGAAATAAAAGGGCAAAAGAAGAGGGAGGACCTCTTTTTTTTTCGTAGTTTTTTCGTGATTTAATATTATCAAGAAGTGGGGAAGCAATTTCTCGTCTGTAACCTTTAAAAACATAATGAATAGAATAATAAAGAAGATGAATAATTACAGGGAGGTTGCAGCAGTGCAATTAAAGAATAGTAAAGCAGAGAGGAATCTTCAGAATATCCCTCATGGAGAATATGAAAATGAAAGTACAAAATAATGATAGTTTGGTGTTTTAAATGAAAAAAACCTATATTTTTATCATTGGTGTAATTGTATTAATGTTTATAAGCACTTCCTCAAGCTTAATAAATACAGTAATATACTCTATAGCTATAGTTCCCCTAGCTATCTTACTAGGAGATCAAACTACAAAAATATCAGATTTTATAGGACAAAAAAAAGGAGGGCTTTTAGCAGCTACAATAGGTAATATTCCAGAGCTTATGATTGGAATATGGTCAATAAAATATGGAATGATACCCATGGTTCAAGCCTCTTTAATTGGATCCATTATAAGTAATATGCTTTTAGGACTTGGAATTGCAGTAGTATTCGGGGGATTTAAGTTCAAGGAGCAGAAATTTAATAAGATAATAGCACGAACAAATTTTAATATGTTATTACTAGCTATGTCTTCTATGGTAGTTATAGCCACGCTAAATAGCTACTCTGTGGTTAAGGAGGCAGTAGTTATATCACTAAGTGTGAAAGTTGCTTTCTTACTCATAGGTATTTATATTTTAGGATTAGTTTTCTCCCTGTATACTCATAGCAATTTATTTGTTGTGAGTGAGTATGTAGAAGAAAAAAAATTCGCTATAAATAAGTCTGTTATTGAAAGTGCAATAACTTTAATTTGCATATCTGTATTGCTTTATTTTATAAGTGATAAGTTAGTTTTTAATATTAGAGAACTTACAAAACATTATAAAGTATCCCAAGAATTCATGGGCATTATATTAATTCCCCTTTTGGGCAACATAGGCGAAAATGTTTCTACTGTAATGTGTGCAATGAAAAACAAGGTAGATATGAGCCTGGAAACGGCTATAGGTTCAAGTATTCAAATCTCACTTTTTGTTACCCCTTTGCTTGTAATATTTTCTTCCTTTATGGGCTTAAGTATGACTCTTTTATTTCCAGTTTTCCATATAATAATGTGTGGCATAGCAGTGGGCATGGCTTTTTTAGTGTTTCAAGATGGAAAAACTTATTGGTTAGAAGGTAGCATTTTAATTACTTCCTATATAATAATTACCTTAGCCTACTATTATATTGTTTAGGAATCTTTAAATAAATGAAAAGGTATTTATTTGAACATGCCATAGCATAATTTAATCTATGTAATAATATAATAAATGGATATCAAAACTAAAAGGTGATTATTTGGCGCATAGAAGAGTAATTCAGAACTATTACAACGATATAAATAATTTAGCAGAAATTTTAGCTAAACTAGTTATTTCTTATAGGACGTTAATAGGATCTGCAGATGAATTGAATAAAATTGCACTATCCAAAAAAAGTGATGTTAAGGATGCACTTAAAAGAGCTGATGAATTGGGAGGCATTATCGATAAAGCAATAAAAGTATTAGATGATGCCAGTTATAGTTATATGTCTTACTGTAAAATGAAAACTGAAGTCATGGAATGTAGGCTACAAATAGAGTATATAGAAACAGAGATTGACGAGGATTTAAAGTTAAAAGATTAAATAAAAAAAAGTGTGAAAAATGTTTTTCACGCTTTTTTTATCTTAAATTTACTTATCATAAGATAGGATAGTATAAGTACTATAGTAATAGTAAGTGGAAAGTTGCTAGGTGAATTTAGAGTGATTAAGGCGTAGAGTGCAACCAGCATTCCAGCTAGCGTAATAGGAATACCAGTATAAACATTATCAAATTTAGAACTATTATATCGTGCTAGTCTATATGCCCCAGCCACAGGAAAGACTAAAAAACAAATGTAACCTAAATAACCTAGAGATATAAAGTTATATAAATTGAATATGAGTATAGAGGGTGCAACGCCAAAGGATACTAGATCCGCTAATGAATCTAATTCTTTTCCAAAGTCGCTAGATACTTGTAATAAACGTGCTACCTGGCCATCGTATCTGTCCATAATGCCAGCAAGTAATATAAAAATAGCAGATAATTTGTAATTAGTTTGAAAAGTCATTAATAGAGATAATAACCCAAAAACTAAATTTCCAAAGGTAAGAATATTTGGAATATAAGATTTCTTCACTAAGCATCACTCCTAAAATAATAAAATTGTCATAGAGATTTTAATGTTATTTTAATATATTTTTCATAAAATAACCACTTTAATTATACATCATTTTACAAGAATATTTAAGTATGCAAATTATATATTTTATTCGAAATCTTGTTAAGGCATAATAAAAAAATATTAATATTAAATTTTCTTTATGGTTAAAATAAAATAGTTAATAATTTTAATCGATACAATAAGGAGGAGCAAAATGAAAATTTCAGAAATAATGACTAAAGATGTTGTAAGCTTATCAGTAGATGATACAGCTGAACATGCAGCAGAACTTATGAAGGCGCATGATATAGGGTCAATTCCTGTAAGTACATCAGAACGAGTAGTAGGTATAGTAACAGATAGGGATATAATACTTAGATGTGTAGCAGAGGGTAAAAATATAAAAACGGAAAAAGTTAGAAATATAATGACTTCAAACCCAGTAGTAGGAAACCAAGATATAAGTGTAGATGATGCCGCTAGGATTATGAGTGAGAGACAAATAAGAAGACTACCAATCGTTTCTAATGATCAATTAGTTGGAATGGTTTCACTAGGAGATTTAGCAGTAGAACCGAAGCTTCACCAAGAGGCTGGAGAAGCTTTAAGCGAAATCTCTATACCTTCCACACCTAGTATTTAATATATACAAACACCTAAGAAGGGAACAAGTAAAAATCCACAAGAAAGGTGAATCTTGTGGATTTATTTTCAAAGAGGTATAATATATAGAAGTAGAACATTAAATTTAAGTACTAAATAGGAGAGAATGCCATGAATAAGGTGAAATTTATTTATAATCCATACTCTGGAGAGAATACTATAGTATCAGATTTAGACAAGGTAATAATGGTTCATCAAAAATATGAACACATAATAGTGCCACATAGAATATGCTATGAAAATCCTATATCAGATGCTTTTCTTGATATGGATAAAAGTTATAAGTATATTTTAGTAGCGGGTGGAGATGGAACAGTAGATAGCGTAGTAAATGAGATGAAGGAAAGAAACATTGACTTACCTATAGCAATAATTCCTGTAGGTACTGCAAATGACTTTGCTAGGTACATAGGCATGCCTCAAGATGTTGAAGAAGCTTGTAATCAAATATTAAAAAGTCAGGTAAAAAAAATAGATATAGGAAAGATAAATGAAAAGTATTTTTTAAATGTAGCGAGTACAGGTTTATTCACAGATATATCACAAAAAACTGATGGAAATTTAAAAAATGCTATAGGTAAGCTGGCATATTATGTAAAGGGCATAGAACAGTTACCTAATTTTAGAAAACTTAAGATAAAAGTTAGTTCAGATGAAGTTTCCTTTGACGGGGATATGTACTTAATGCTGGTGTTTAATGGACAAACAGCGGGTAATTTAAAACTAGCATATAAGGCTAAAGTAGATGATGGACTTTTAGACGTAATTATAATAAAGGCTGGGATTATGAAGAATATTTTAAATGTTTTTGTTAAAATGTTGAGAAATGAGCACTTAGAGCATGTGGATGGAATTGTATACTTTAAAACTAATAGATTAGAAATTGAGTGCTTTGAAAATATTGTTACAGATATAGATGGGGAAAGAGGGCCAGATTTTCCACTGGTTATAGAATGTGAAAAAGGTGGAATATCTATATTAGGATCTAAAATATAATGAGTTAGGCACATTAAAATAGATAATGAGTATAATACATTATTTATTTTAGTGTGCCTAGTATATTTTTAAACATAAATTAATAAATATTAACAGTAGCAATGTTAAGGAGAGTATATAAATGAGTATATATTTTTTACTGCTGTTAATAATGATTCTTTTACTATACGAGGGTATAGTTTCTAGTTGTCTCTATGCACCTAAAAAAATTAAAATAATAAGTTCTATAGCTTTAGTTTTAATGAGCTTTAGATACATAGCTTTAATCATTTTTTTTATTGCAAAAAATCAAAACTATTTGTATTTATTAAAACCCTTAGTGTTTACAAACTTTTTGTCTATACCAATGGTGGGCATTACCTCGATTTTTATTTTCGCTAGAAATAACAAAATTAAACTTAAAAAAACCTTATCTATATATATTATGTTAGCTATAGCTTACTGCCTTCTTATATATAAATCTCCTGCAAATATTAGTATTTCAAATATTTGTGGATATACTATAGAATTGCAGCTAGAAACTTATTGTTATAGCCTATTACTTATAATAAATTCAATTTTTGCTATTCAAGGTGTAGGCCTATTTAATAAAACCTATTCTAACAAATTAGGTGCTCTATTAATAATAATATCTTGTAGTATTACAGTAATATCAGTACTTTTAACTTCAGTAAATACAAATTTTTCTTGGCTATTACTAGGGGATATTTCTTGGATCATAACTATAGATTATGGCTTGATAAAGTTAAAAAGATGAGGATTTAATCAGGGCTTTCTATACTACAATATAAAAAGGCATCTATAGCCACAAATAAACCTGTAGCCATAGATGCCTTTTTATTTTTTGCCCTTGTTCTTTGCTGGGGTAATTTTTGAGGGGGTTTTTGAAGCTACTTTTGGAGTCGTTACTTTAGAATTTTTATTCTTTGAAAACTTACTATTAGTATTTGCTTTAATAGGTCTTGGTGGTATTAAGGACTTTTTATCAAAACCAATTAAGTCTTCTCTTTGAGCTTTTACTAGAGCTGCCTTTACAACATTATAGTTTTCAGGATTTTTAAATTGAAGTAGAGCTCTTTGCATATTTTTTTCTTTTTGATCACTTGGAACATAAACCTTCTCTTTAGTAAAAGGGTTAATACCAGTGTAGTATATTGTGGTAGACAAGCTACCTGGTGTTGGGTAAAAGTCCTGGACTTGTTCCGGGGTGTAGCCCATTTCCTTTATATATTCTGATAATTTAATAGATTCCGCAAGATCCGAACCGGGGTGGCTTGACATCAGGTAGGGAACCAAAAATTGATTTTTCTTAATTTTTTTATTTATTTCAGAATATTTTTTCACAAAACGGTCATATACATCTTTCTTAGATTTACCCATTTGACCCAGCACCTTATCGCTAATATGCTCAGGTGCTACCTTTAACTGTCCACTAATATGATGTTCACACAACTCCTCAAAAAATTTTGTGTTTTTATCATAAATTAAGTAATCGTATCTTATACCAGAACGAATAAAAACTTTTTTAATATTGGGCAAAGCCCTAACCTTTTTTAATAAGTCTAAGTATTCGGTGTGATCAATAATAAGGTTTTTACAGGGAGTTGGATGCATACATTGCTTATCTTTGCATACACCCACTTTTTCTTGAATCTTACAAGCCCTATGCCTGAAATTTGCTGTAGGGCCACCAATATCATGAATGTATCCCTTGAAATCTTTTAAAGTAGTCAAAAGTTTTGCTTCATCTATTATAGATTTTTGGCTTCTATTTTGGATAACCCTACCTTGATGAAAGGTTAAAGCACAAAATGAACAGCTACCAAAGCAGCCTCTATGACTGGTTATAGAAAATTCCACCTCGCTTATTGCGGGAATACCACCCTTATCTTCATATATAGGATGATAGGTTCTAGTATAGGGTAAATTATAGGTTGTATCCATTTCACTTTGTGTTAAGGGGGTTTGAGGAGGGTTTTGTACTACATATCTATCACTATGCTTTTGTACTACAATATTTCCCCGTATATCATCCTGTTCCATAGATTGTAATTTGTAGCTCTCTGCATAAGAGTTTTTATCTGTGCTTACAGCCTCAAAGGAAGGTACTTCTATGAATTTTTTTAGCTCGTTAATTTCTTTTGAAGCATAGACAGTTCCCCTTATAGAAGTCATTTTATCTACGGTCATACCATATTTAAAGAGGTTAGCTATTTCAACTACAGTTTTTTCTCCCATACCATAGATAAGTAGATCTGCTTTAGCATCAATTAATAAGCTTCTTCTTACTTTGTTGTCCCAGTAATCATAATGGGCAAACCGTCTAAGACTTGCTTCTATGCCACCAATAATAATTGGAACATTTTTAAAGGCTTCTCTGGCTCTATTGCAATACACAATTACAGCTCTATCAGGCCTATGACCTATTTCACCGCCTGGGGAATAAAGATCAGTACGTCTTTTTTTCTTTGAAGTAGTATAGTGGTTAACCATAGAATCTATATTGCCAGAATTTATAAGAAATCCATATTTAGGCTTTCCTAGCCTTCTAAAATCATCTACGTTATCCCAATTAGGTTGAGCTATAATTCCCACAGTAAAACCTTCATGCTCTAAGGTTCTTCCAATTATAGCAGTTCCAAAGGATGGATGATCAATATATGCATCCCCTGTAATTATTATAAAATCTAATTGAGAAATATTTCTGTCTTTTAAGTCTTTCATACTAATAGGTAAAAATTGCTTGTTTGCTATCATATTTTCCTCCTAACAGACTAGTTGAATTTAAGTTATCTGGCGTCTGTTAACTGTATTTAATAATATTAACATAACTACTCCGAAATATGAACTATAAATACTTATAAATGTTAAACTATGATTAAAAAATGTCGAATTTTAAGAGAAGGCAAGCGATTTGAAGTAATAACGAGAAATAGTGAATAAGAGCTCACTGGAAGTGCCTAAGAGGGCATAATGGAGAAATTTAATTGAATTTCTCTTTTTTAGTTGCATTTTGAAGTATTTAGAATATAATTATATAGAGATAAAATTTTTTGTATTTAGGTAAAAACATAGAAATACATAAACATATAAGTATAAATTTTACAGGTGGTGAAAATAAATGGAAAATGGCCCTCGAATTAGAAGGTCAAAATTAGTGCTAAAATTTAATATCAATATGCAGAGAATTTCTTATATTAAAGTTGACATAGATTGAGCAAAGATTAAAAGTCAATGAGTTAAGAAGTATATTTTGATGTTTCTCTGCAAAAGGGAGGAATATCAAATGGAAAGAATTTCAGAGTTTTTTTTAAGTAAAGTACTAAATCAAAATGTGTATGATGAGTTTGAGGATAATATTGGTAAGCTATATGATATATACGTTACTACAGAACAAGGTTATCCAAGAGTTATAGGGTATAAAATTAAAAAAGGTAGAGAGATTTTTAATTATGAATTTAGAAATATTGAAATATGTAAAGAGGATAAAGGAATAACAGTAAGAGTAAGAGGGGTTAAGGATATAATTCCTAGAAAATTCTCTTACCTCTTATCTAAGCATTTGTTAAATAAACAAATAGTTGATGTTAATGGAAAGAAAGTTGTTAAAGTTAATGATTTAACTATGAATAAAATTGGTGGGGAAATAAGAGTGGTAGCTGTAGAATCTGGTATTGTTGCAGTTGCTAGAAGATATAAATTGGATGGGGTAGCTAGAGCTTTTTATAATATATTGGGTAAAAAGCCACAAGATAATAGTATAACCTGGGAAAGTGTTCAATCTTTAGAGATGGTAGATGATAGTTTAAAGTTAACAGAACCCTATGGCAAATTAACGAAGCTTCACCCAGCAGATCTTGCAGATATTTTAGAGGGGTTAGATACTGATGCTAGAAACAAAATTTTTGAAAGTTTAGGTAAAGATTTAGCAGCAGATACTTTAGAGGAGTTGCAGCCAGAGATTCAAGCAGATATTCTAAGTACTATAAACAATATAAGAGCACAAGAAATTTTGGACGAAATGCCTAATGATGAAATTGCTGATATTTTAGATGAAATGAAAGAAGCAGATGTAGAAAAAATCCTTCTTAATTTCAACAAAGAGGATGAAGCAGAGATTAGGGATCTTATGGATTATGAAGAAGAAGTTGTTGGAAGTATAATGAATAAAGACTTTATATCTTTTAATATAAATATTACAGCTAGTGAAACTATAGAAATTTTAAGAGAACTTCAACCAGAAGATGAGGTAACACACTATATTTATATTGTGGATGAAGATAAAAGACTCCAAGGAGTTATTTCTTTAAGAAATTTAGTGCTATCAGCACCAACTCTTAAACTTAAAGATATTATGGATGACAAAGCGATTAAAATAAAGGATTGCCAGGACATCGAGGATGCTGTTGAACTAGCATTGAAGTATGATTTGATATCCTTGCCAGTAGTAGACGAAGAAGAGAAATTATGTGGAATAGTAATAATGAATGATATAATTGAAGAGTTATTGTCCCCTAGATGGAAAAGAAAACTTAAAAAAATCATATAGAAATACGTTGTGCTACTATTTTAGATTATAGTAACACAGCGTATTTTTTTCGGGATTTAGCACAAACTAATAATGCTAATGAAATGTATATATTGTAATGCAAGGAGGAATAGATTTGAAAGGCAAAAAATATTTACTCAAAAGATTCAGCGCTGTAGTTATGATAATTTTAATTGCTTATTTTGCAAGCGAAGTTTATTTTAATGTTGCTAGCAAAACAGCTATAGCACAGGTTTATAAATATGGATCACGAGGAGAAGAAGTTAAACGGATCCAAACTAATTTAAAAAAGTGGGGGTATTATAAAGGAACTGTTGACGGAATATATGGCTACAATACCTTTCTTGCTATTAAGTCCTTCCAAACAAAAAATGGATTGACTGCAGATGGAGTGGTAGGAAAGCAAACTCTTGCAGCCCTTGGTATTACACCTGCAAGACCTGCTGGTACTGCTACAGCCACTACGAAAAATTTAACAAATAACAAAGATATAGATCTAGTAGCTAGGCTTATAAATGGCGAGGCTAGAGGAGAACCTTATGAAGGTCAGGTGGCAGTTGGAGCAGTTATTTTAAATAGAACAAGGGATTCAAGATTTCCATCTACAATAGCAGGTGTAATTTATCAACCGGGAGCATTTACGGCTATAGTAGATGGACAAATAAATGCAGTTCTTGTAGAGAGTTCTACAAGAGCTGCAAGGGATGCACTAAATGGCTGGGACCCCTCGGGAGGAGCCGTGTTCTACTATAATCCTGTAAAATCCACAAATCAGTGGATATTTTCAAGACCGTTAATAAAGATAATTGGTAAACATAGATTTTGTAGCTGATTAAACTCACATAAAAATTAAAATATCTTTGTATAAAGTTAACAATAAAAACTACAAGATACTTCTATTTAAAATAGAAATTACCTTGTAGTTTTTTATTATGAATTATAAAGCTTTTAAGATAATAACAACTTTTGGTTAATGTAACTTATGATTCATAATATGGCATAAAATTAAGTGGTAAATCTAAAACTTTTTTTTCTATATATACTTATTATTCTTTGAAACATGTTAGAATAGTATAAGAATTATTAATATTATACATAAGAATTATTAATATTTTACATAAAAAATAGTAAAATATGCAACTAAATATAAACAATTGCGTATATTAATCAAAGGCTATTTTAATTAACAAATTATAATGGGGGTACTTTTAATGCAAAGCAAGTTCGAACAGCTTTATAACATGTACTATGATTGCGTCTACAGGTATATTTTTGTTTCTGTAAAGAACAAATGGAATGCAGAAGATATAATTGCTACTGTATTTACTAAAATATATGAAAATAGTGATAAAATTACGGATGTAGAGGCAAGTAAAAATTGGGTTTTTAAAATAGCACACAATACTATTATAGACTTTTATAGAAAAAATAGTAAAGTAATCCTTATTGAGAACTTTCTAGATAGGGGAGATGAAGACTTTGGATATGACGATATCCTTATCAGAGATGAATTTAATGGGGTGAAAAAAATAATAGATCAATTGCCAGAAGAAACTAAAAAAATGCTTTATTTAAGGTTTTATGGTGATCTAAAATTTAGAGAAATTGCAGAAGTGGTGAATATAACAGAGAATACGGTTAAGTCAACTATTTCGAGGGCTATAAAGAAAATTAAGAAAAATTACGAATATAGTTTAGGAGGTGATGTAATTGAGAAGAGATGAGCTTTATGTAGAAGAGTTACTATGTAATGATGCAGCTAAAATCCTTATTGATGAGGAATATAAAAATGACTTGAAAAACAGGATAATGTTTGGAGATAAATACAAGAATGTTACAGAACTGCCTAAACGTAAAAATAACTTTAAACAAAATAGGTACTTAAAAATTGCTTCAGGCTTTGTAATTTGTGTATTTGTAGGTGGGACCATATTTAAGACTATAGATGCGCAAAATAAAAATATACTTGCTACTCATGATTTAACACCTACTGTAGTTATGCCAATATCTACGGATAAAGGTCTAAGTCAAGAGGGAAGCAAAAATACAATACTGTTAGAAACTAAGGAGGAAGTAGCAAAAGCTACTGAGGAAACTAGTCAGCTGAGTTTAGTAAAGGGCAGTGAAGGAGAACCTCCTGTTGAGTCTACAGTAAAGAATGCTGAGATTATTATTGCTGATAATAATAATAATAATAATAATAATAATAATAATAATAATAAACATATAAGTCCTGAAACCTTAACACAGAAAGCTACAGAGAGTGCAAATGAGATAAATCAAATTCTAAGTAATCCAGGTAAAAAGAATAGTGTTTCCACTAATATAAAGGTACCAATAGAAGTGCCTAGAATGGAAATTGTAAAAGATGAGGCTGGTGAGATTTTAAAAGCCTATGATTCAAGGTATTCTTCTGATGAGAAGAGATTAGTTAGTGTTAAAGAGGGCGGTATATATGTAAGGGATATAGAATCTTCAAAAGAAAAGAAGTTGATTACCTATAACCAGAAGACTCATATAGTAGATAAGCCTAGTTTCACACCTACTGATGAAATAATTTATTACAAGGCAGAAAAAATAACTTTAGAAAATGGTAATGTTAATGAAAAGAATGGTGCTATATATCTATCTGATAAAAATGGCCTACAATCAACTAAAATTGTAGATGGAAAAAGTCCCATGATATCAAAAGATGGCAAAAAATTAGTATATGAAGCAGAAAATAAAATATATATTCTAACCTTAGCAACAAATAGTAAAAGACTTGTAGATACTGGTAGGTATCCTGCTTGGTCTGATAATGGTAACTTTATTAGCTATGTAAAAGAAGAGAAAGAAACTCAAAGCTATGACGTAAATACTGAGAAAAAAGATGTTTATATTGAAAAAAGATTTTCCAGTTTGTGGGTTTTTGACTTAGTAACTGAAAATACTCGTAGTTTAACTAATAAAGAAGTAAATATTAATAATAATAGCATTCAATCTTGGGCAGAAGCTGTAAGAAGTGGAAGTGTTACTAGTAATCTTGATGTAACAAGTAAATATAGCTACTTTGAGAGTATTTGGTCTTCTAATAATAAGGAAATATATGTTATTAGAAGAAATAATGAAGCGCAAGTATTTGAATTGATTGAGTTTAGTTTAGATAAGTAAGAGATTTTCATGATTTTCAATAACTGAGTGCTTGAAATATAAAATTGGTAGTAGAAAGCTTTCTACTACCAATTTTATATTACTCAGTTAAGCTGTATTTAATTATTAAGTCTAAAGTGCATAATATAGAATCCATATGGGTTCGTTCATAGCCATGAGAAGCAAAAATTCCTGCTCCAATTAAAGCTGTTTTTATGTCCCAGCCAGCCCTTAGAGCAGCTGAAGCATCAGAGCCATAGTAAGGGTAAATATCTACTTTATAGTCTATATTTTCTTTGTCACATATTTCTATTAACTTTTTTCTTAGGCCTAAATCATAGGGACCAGAAGAATCTTTTGCACAGATGCAAACACTATATTCAGAGGAGTTTTGGTCAAGGCCCGGACAACCCATATCTATAGATACAAACTCTTTAGTTTTGTCTGGTATTGACGCAGAAGCACCATGTCCCACTTCTTCATAGTTGCTAATGAATATATTAGTTGTATAGGGAAGTTCGATATTATTTTCTACCATATGTTTGATAGCATAGAGTAGAATTGCAACACTGGCTTTATCATCTAAATGCCTAGATTTTATGAAGCCTTTTTCAGTAATTATAGTTCTTGCATCAAAGCAAATAAAATCCCCAACGTTGATACCTAATTGTTCTACGTCTTCTTTAGAAGAAATTTTTTCATCAAGGATCACTTCCATATTGTCTGCAGTTCGTGGAAGTTCACGTGCAAGGCTACCACTAATGTGCACTGAAGGTTTTGTACTTTGAATAGTTCCAGTGAAGGTTTTACCGTGAAGAGTTTCTATGGTGCAGTTTTCACCTTCTATGGAATTCATCATGTATCCACCTATAGGGTCTATTGCCAAAGAACCGCTAGAATTAATTTTTTTTACCATGGCACCAAGGGTATCTACATGGGCAGAAAGGGTTCTTTGATAATCATTGTTTTTGCCTTTCAAGGTGGCCACCACTGCACCCTTATTAGTGGTGAAGTATGGTACGTTTAAAATATGAAGCTCTTCTTTAATGTAGTCCATTATTTTTTCGGTATAACCAGAAGGGCTAGATATTGATAGAATGTTCTTTAAATAGTATTTAATTTTATCTTCGTTATAAGTCATAGTATCACTCCTTAGAGGTGAAATTAGTATAGGCATAATTTTACCATAAACAAGATTAAATTAGAACTAAAAGATTTAACTAAAACTAATGAAAGAAGTATATAAATAAAGAAAACATTAATGAAATTATTAAAAAATACACATAAAACCGTAGGCTGTAAATACAAAAGTGTATAGGAATATTAGTTGGGGTGTAGTATAATATTCATGAGTAGAAAGGAGATTTCATATGAAGAAAAAAGCAATTATAATACTGGGAGTTTTAGTCTTGTTAGGTACTATTACATTCACTAGCTACTCTTATGTTAAAGTAAAACAGTGGGACTCTTTGATTTTACCTACAGTTAAAATAGAAAATGAAGATTTAACAGGTAAAACTAAGGAAGAAGCCCAAAAAATAATAGCAGATAAGTATTCAACCCCCGTTCTTAAGAAAAAAATTAATATAGTTACCCCAGAAAAAAAATATATCTTGGACTATTCAATGCTAGATGCACAATACAACATTACGGAAGCTGTAGAAGAAGCAATTAGTTACGGAAGAGATATGAATATGTTCCAAAAGTATAAAGCTATTCAAAATCCTACTTTAAAGCAAATAAACCTAACTTTTAAATATAATGCTAAAATTGTTGACCAAATGTTAGAGGATATAGCTAAAGATATAAATAAAAAGCCTGTAAATGCAACTATAACTATGGTAAGTAGTGGTAAATTTAATGTTACAAATGATGTTGTTGGCAAGGAGTTAGAAGGAGATAAATTAAAGAATGAAATCATAAGTAAAGTAAGTGGTGCTCTTTTAGACGATGTTATAAATATACAAGCTCCAGTAAAGGATCTAAAGCCACAAGTTTCAGCAGCTACTTTGAGGACCATCGACACAAGAATATCAAGCTATAGTACTAATTTTGCAAGCTCAGCTGAAGGTAGAGCCATAAATATAGATTTATCTACTAAAAGTATAAACAGCACACTTCTTATGCCAGGAGATGTCTTTAGCTTTAATGGCGTGGTAGGGGAAAGAACGGTACAAAAGGGATATCAATCCGCAGGGATAATTATTGGAGATAGATTAGAACAAGGGCTAGGTGGTGGAATATGTCAGGTTTCATCTACTCTATATAATGCAGTTCTAGCAACGGGACTTGGATCTCTAGAAAGAATTCATCACACATTTCCTTCAAGTTATGTACCCGTAGGACAAGATGCTACTGTTGATTATGGAAACCTTGACTATAAGTTTAAGAATACTTTTGAGTATCCAATATACATTGAAGGATTTATATCAAATCGTAATCTTTATTTCAATATTTACTCAAGTTCTGTATTAAATAAAAGAACTTATGAAATTGTAAATGAAATCTTGGAAGTTACTCAACCAAAAACAGAAATAATAGAAGACCCAACTAAATATGAGGGTGATAAAGAAATTCTTAAGACTGGTTATACTGGATATAAGGTTAAAGTTACTAGAAAAACTTATGAAAATGGAAAGTTAATTGATACGAAAGTTATAAATAATGATACCTATAATGTTATTAATGGCATTGTAAAGATTGGTACTAAGAAAAAGGAATCTTTAGCTCCGGTACCTCAAGTTCCTGTAACACAATAATAGATGTAAATATATAGAAACATAGCGTTTTACTTAACGCTATGTTTTTTTTAGTAGCATTTATAGAGTGTAAGCATGCGTTGTAATAATATGTTTAAAAGATGAATTACTGTATAAATAGTTAAATTTATGATATTATATAAATACTATAATGCTATAGTGTTTATACTCTAAAAAATAGTGGGGAGGACATACCATGAGGAAAGAAGTGGAATTAATTGATAAAATAGCAGACAATATAGAAAAAGTTATTTTGGGAAAGCGGCTGGAAATATACAATATATTAAAGGGTATATTAGCAAATGGCCATATTTTAATTGAAGATGTTCCAGGAGTAGGTAAAACTACACTTATAAAAGCCCTAGCCAAATCATTAAATTTGTCATATAGTAGAATTCAGTTTACACCGGATCTGTTACCTTCAGATATCGTTGGTGTATCTATATATAATCAGAAAAATATGGAGTTTGAATTTAAAAAAGGACCAATTTTCTCCAATATAATATTAGCAGATGAGATAAACAGGACATCACCTAAAACACAGTCAGCCTTACTTGAGGCAATGGAAGAAAAACAAATCTCAGAAAGTGGAATTACATACAAACTAAAGGAACCTTTTCTAGTTTTAGCAACGGAAAATCCTATAGAGTATGAGGGTACCTTCTGCTTGCCGGAAGCACAATTAGATAGATTCATGATTAAAGTAAATATAGGATATCCTCATTCGGAGGCTGAAGTAGACATATTAGATTTATATAGGCAAAGTAATCCTATTGAGGAATTACAATCCGTTGCTACAGAGGTGGACATTATATATTTACAAAGAAAAGTTAAGGAAATACATGTAGAAAAGGAGTTAAATGAATATATAGTTAAAATAGTTAATGCAACTCGTCATAGCAGTTTTATACTGTTAGGGGGAAGTATAAGAGCATCTCTAGCGCTACAAAGGGTAGCACAAGCAACTGCACTTATAAAAGGAAGAGATTATGTTATCCCTGAGGATATAAGAGAGAATGTTATAATTGTCTTAAGTCATAGAATTACTCTGACTTCATCAGCTAGGTCCAATAACTATACTGCGCAGCAGGTAATTACAGATATTCTAAAAACTATTCAAGTTCCTAAGGTGAAGTAGCATGGTAAAGATAAGTAAAAAAATAGTATTTCTCACTATGGTAGCTTTTATTTTTGCTTATGTATCAGGAGGCAATCTGCCCTATTCAATATTTTATATATTTTTAGTGGTTATAACTTTAGGAATAATTTATATGAGTATAGTTAATAAGCATCTTCACGCTAAAATTAAATATGATAGTAAAACTTATAGTACTTTTGATAGAGCTACCATTACAATAATAGTAGAGAATCAAGGAATAATACCTGTTCCCTATGTGTATGTTAAAAGTAAAGCGCTATTGCCATTAGCGGAAGGATACCGAGGAGACTTGGTTTTTTTAGGTAGTGACAAAAGTAAATGGATTAATAATGAAATTTTTTTTGCGAAAAGGGGAATTTATGACTTTGGGGATATATCTCTTGAAATAAGTGATTTGTTTTGCATTTTTAAATCAGTAAAAAACATTCAAAGTAAATTAGAGATTAAGGTATATCCTAAGGTGTATGATTTAAGTCATATAAACTTAAGCGGGCGAGATAGTTATGATAATCTTATTAATAGTAAGAGTGGAATTGATGATTTTACATTAATTAAAGATATAAGGAAATATAGTATAGGAGATAATCTTAAGAAGGTACATTGGAAATTAAGTGCCAAGCATGGAGAGCTGTATGTAAAAAATTTTGATTCAGTTGCTGGCAAGGAGTGCAACCTAATTGTGAACATGCATGTTGATAATTTGCGTAGCGATTTAAGTGGAAGTGTTGAGGAAGGTATGGTAGATTTCACTGTATCTTTAACTAAATATATGATGGATTCTAAAATTAAGACTAAGCTATTTGTACATGCACAGGAACAAAAAAATCTAGAAGTGGAATTTAAGGAAGATTTTCTAGGGGTAATGGAGTATTTCTTAAAATGTAAAAGTGATGGAACTTTACAGTTTACTAGCTTTATAAAGTCAAGTTTAAGGCATATACCTAAAGGGAATTGGATAGGAATTATAAGTATAGCTGTTGATGATAATTTAAGAAATGTGCTTATGAATTTAAGAAATATGGGATATAAAGTTAATGTATTTTACTATGGAAACCTGGTATATGAATTTAAAAACATTAATCTTCTTAAAAATTTAGGGATAGAATGTATTAACTTTAAAGAAATCATAGAGAAGAGGTGAAGCAATGAAGTGGATAAAGGAAAGACTCCTATACATAGTTTTAATTTATATAAACCTTACCTTTATTTTAAGACTCATAGAAAAAAGTATGCATATTAAAAATTTTAACTATGGTTTTACTAGCGTACTATTTTTAATAGGGTTTTTGATTTATTGCTTTTATAATTGCGTGCTGAGGAAGAAAATTTACAAGTTTTTTTTAACGCTACTTATATTTAGTGTCAGTGGTGCATTTTATCTTAAACAAGCTAAAGTTGTTAATGAGGTATTCAATGACAGTGTTTTGAAAAATATTATTATGCTAAATGACCTTGTATATAACGGAAACATTACTTATTTCTATCAATATGAAATTATACTGGCAGTAATTATTCCCTTACTTACTATTTTGATTTTATGGGCAACCTTTAGAGTTATGAAAAAATTCATATTAATAGTATCTCTTGCTGCAGTTGTTTCAATATGGTTCTCTAATAGTTATGTTGTAGTTAAAGAGTATTTATTTATATACATTTTTATATCCTCATTAACTTTTATTATGATGAGCTATATGAAAAGGGTTTATCAATATAAAAATGAAGGAGTTAAGGTATCTTTAAAGTTTACGTATATCTTAATTTATGGAGTTATAGTATCATTAATTATTTCTAAAATAACGCTTATGCTACCACAGGAGTTTAAAGGCCGCGACAGCAGTTCCTTTGGCAATTATTTTGAAAATAAATTTGCATCTGAAGATTCCGCCATATATAAACAAAGATATAGTTTATCCCACTCTGGTTATAGTGATAATGATAAACGATTAGGGGGACCTATTTCTTTAAGTTACCAAGAAGTTTTTAAGGTTAAAAGTGATAAGCCCTATTATTTAAAGGGTAATGTCAAGGATTTCTATGATGGAAATAAATGGACTAAATCTAATGAAAACTATTATGAAAAACAGAAGAGTGGTGATATGCATTTTATACACTATGGATATATCTTAATTGGTAAGGAAAATTCAATAACTATATACCCAGATAAAAAATTCAAAACTAATACAATATTTGTACCTAATTATACCTTTAATGTTAGTGGTGCAGCAGAACCCTTGTTTTATGATAAAACGCCTATGGTTCTAAGTGAAAAAGTAGTTACCAAACCCTATAATGTAAATTTCCATGAACATAGTGAAGTAATTGATACTATTGAAAATGTGAGGGATTTTGTAGAAAAAACCTGGGATGTAAATGGTTTATCAAGCGGTAGATATTTTTTACCTATGGAGTATTTGTTACAACCTATGTATAAAGATGTAAATGCACTTGTAAAAGATAGTTCTTCCACCAAATACAGATTTTTATATAGAAACAGTAAAGATTTTAACGTTGCAAATACTTACAGTGAATACCTACAGGTTCCAGAAAATATTTCTAGTAGAACTTATGATTTAGTTAAGGAAATTACAAAAAATTCTTATACTAGTATGGAAAAGGTATTGCAGATTAAGAAATACTTAACAGAGAACTACTCCTATGATTTACAGGTTTCAGTAGTGCCAGAAAACCAGGAATTCCTCGACTATTTTTTATTTCAGGAAAAAAAAGGCTATTGTACTTATTTTAATACAGCAATGACTATAATGTGTAGGATTGCTGGAGTTCCTGCAAGATACACAGAGGGATTTAAAAGTCCAAGTAAAGAAGATGCTAGTGGATTATATGTTGTTTCTAATGCTGATGCTCATGCGTGGTGTGAAGTATTACTAGGAGCCTATGAGTATTCCAATATGTGGACAATAGCAGATGCATCACC
>CALJTN010000290.1 GCA_937976175.1 uncultured Clostridiaceae bacterium
AATTTAATATTACTCCCTTTATTAGTTTTCATATAAAAAGAAACTCATTTATAGTTCCTATTAATTATACGTTAATTATTATCATTAGTTTCAAAATATAAAATTTCAAAATAAAGAGCAAGAAAAATCCAGCAAAAGATAATAATTAACGTATAATTAGTAGGAACTATAAATGAGTTTCTTTTTATATGGAAACTAATAAAGGGAGTAATATTAAATTTGCTCAATTAAAGCTAAATACTATCTAGCAAATAACTTAAAAAAGAAAGTGAGGTGAAAGTGGTAAATTTAAATTTACCACAAATTTATGAAAAAACATTTTTTAGAAATAGTTCTTTCTATAGCGATTGCTATTGTTCTAATTAGTTGCAAAAGCAATGAGCCTATTAATACTTCAAATAATACAGCACCCATAACTTCAAATAATCCTAATAGCGAGAAGGAGTCTAATATTGACAAAAAATCTTATGTGGCACCTGCTAATCCTAGTAGCACCACTACCGGCTCAATAAAAAATACTACGTGTAGAATTTATTTTTTTAATATGGCTGAATTAAAGCACTATTATATAGAGAAAACAGTACCTATAGAAGATAATGCTTTAGTTTCTGCTTTGACAAAGGAACTACAAAGCACCTCTTATAACAAGGAGTTTTTATCATTGACAGATAAAATAGCTATAAAATCAGCTAAGCTAGATAATAAAACTGGTGTTCTAAGTATTGTCTTCTCTGATGATTATGTAGATCATATGACCTTAGGGACGTCTACAGAAGGTGCTTTACTAACATCCTTACTATCCACTTATGGTTACAACCTAGGTGTGAATAAAATCTCCATATACTTCAAGGATAAACTTTATACTGGTCTAGGAGAATTACCAAAGGGATACTTTACTGTAGAATATCCTAATGCTAAGCAGTATAATCCATAATAACAATAATAAACAAATTGCCACCAATTTTATTGGTGGCAATTCACTTATATTATGATTTAGGTAGTAGGATATACTTTAGTTCCATTGTTATCGTAAACGGAATACCCAACATATTTATCACATTGTGCTATGGCATTAGTTAATTCATTATAAGCTCCTACTTGACTTCCAGCATCAGCCCAGGACTTTCTAACACGGTATGGAGTATTAATACTTGGGTATACTTGTGTACCATTGTTATTATATACTGAATATCCAACATGCTTGTTGCACTCCGTTATAGCATTAGATAGTTCAGTATAAGCACCTACTTGACTGGCAGCATCAGCCCAGGACTTTCTAACTCTATATAGTTCAGTAGAAGTTCCACCGAGTTCAGCGCTAATCATATTTAAAAATCTTTGCCATCCCATATCTAAGGTTCTATGAGGACAATACTTACCAGAAAAATCTTGATGTTTCTTAACTTGAGCTATTCCCCAACCACGTGCCTTTAGTAATGCAGCCACTTCTATTGCTGCTCTTTTTTCTGCATTTGTAAATCTAGTTCCACCACTTAAGGAATAACAGATTTCAATAGATATATGCTTCCTATTCCCGTCACCATTACCATCTCCAGCATGCCATGCATTTCTATCAAATGGTATTCCTTGAATTGCTTGAGTATCATCAATTGCAACATGAAAACTTGTTGACGCGGTATTGGTTTTCATATAGGATATTTCATTGGTAGCAGTTGCATCATTAGCGGTATTGTGAATACATATGCCAATTGGAGTCATTGCATAGGGGCACTTGAGACTATACTTATCTGAGCTTATTAAACTTTGTATTATCATTTTAATCCATCCTTCACATTTTATTTTTATAAGATATTTTCTCGTCGACTTGAGCAACCTTATACCAATAAAAACACATTTTTTAGGGGTTTTGTAAACCACCTTATAAAATAATTTTATTTATTTTGTAAATCTATATATGCAATTACTAAATCAGTTTAGCTTAAATGAAAAAAAGCTATAGTATAATCTACTATAAGCCTTTATTTATAATTTAAAATAATGCTGATTTAAAAATTTGCATATTTTTTCTTTGGCTTTCATATGTCTCACTCTTATTAGGGTACTATTAACACCTAAAACTAAAGATATTTCTTTAAAAGATAAATCATTATAGTAGTGAAGAAAAATAATTTCTTGCAATTCTGATTTTAGTGATTGTATAGCTTGTACCGTAGCTTCTTTTAATTCATTATCTAGAATAATTTTTTCAGTTAGTAAAAAATCCTGAGAACTTTTTATAAGATCTAAAGCAAGCTCATCTTGTGGTACTTCTCTTTTGTATTTTTTAACTATTTTTAATGCTTCTCTTTTTCCAATGACGAAAATCCAAGATTTAAACTTGCTCGTATGGTTTAATGTGTGAAGTTTCACATAAGCTATTAGCATAGTATTTTGCAGCGCATCTTCAGCTAATTGTTTGTCTTTAGTTATGTAAAATAAAAAGGTATAAAGTTGTTTGTATTCAAGAGAAATGAGTTCTTCAAAATGTTTTAATTGGTTCTGATTTTCTGTTTCTTTTTTTAATAAAAACATATCTACGCCTCCATACAATGTAGAATATATTAGTAGTTTATAAATTATACCATATATCTAACAAGAAAGTTACTAATTTGGAAAATATTTGTTACAAAATAAAGCTCTTATTATTATCAAATATAAAATTTATGACGTAAGTTTAATTTCTTTTACAATGTAAAACATAAAAACCGGATTAATGCATTTATATGTATGATTATTGAATAAAAAAGAAGATATTAACAGATATGTGTTTATATTTGTTAATATGTTTGATATACTAAATAAAAGGTAAAATACCATTATAAGTAAAAGAGGTTGATATATATGGAGTTTTTTAATCCCGCGCAAAGATTAAAAAAAATAAGAAAACAGTTAAATATGAAACAGCAGGATTTTCAGGAAGTAGATATGACAAGAAGCTATTACAGCATGTTAGAAAACGGAAAGAGGAAATTAGGATTTGTTACTTCATCAAAAATACTTGAAAAGTTCAAGAAAAAGGCAGAACAGTTAGGCTTGGATTTTGATATTGATGAAAAATATTTAATGATGTCTCCAATGGAGGCTGCAAAGAAATATTGCTTGGATAATTTAGAAGATAACATAAGTAAAAAGGAAGCTGAAGAACTTATTAGCATAACCAGAATCTATAAATTAGAAGAAGTTGAAGCTAAAATATATAAAGTTTTGGGGGATTCTGCTTATAGCAATAGAAGCTACCATGAGGCATTTTTAAACTATAGCATTTCTGTAGACCTCTATAAAAATACTGCTAGTAATAAGTATATATCTTACCTGTACAACAGACTTGGCATGTGTAAATTTTCAGTACTTGAATACA
>CALJTN010000291.1 GCA_937976175.1 uncultured Clostridiaceae bacterium
GAATCTATAATGAATAATTTAAAGATTCATTTTTACAATTGTTAAGGTGAATATTATGGCTAATCTTATAAGAGCTCCTTGTGGAGTATTAATACCTATCTACTATTTTAAAGGAGAGAGAATATGGCAAGTAAAAAAGAATTGAGAGCGCTTATTACACTAGCTGGGAAAGTAGATCCAAGTTTAACTACTGCAATGCTTAGGGCAAGTGGAGAGAGTGCTAAGCTTCAAGAAAAACTGAATCGGACAAATAAAGAATTTAAAAATTCTACAGCATCTGGAAATAAATTTGGAGATATGTTAAAAGCTAGTTTTTTAGGTAATTTTGCGGCTAATGCAGTATCTAATATAATTAGCAAGGTTAAGAATTTAGGCTCAGAAGCCTTGAGCATGGCTAGTGACCTTATAGAAGTTCAGAATGTAATCGATGTTACATTCGGCAGCAGTGCAAAGCAAGTGGATGCGTGGTCTAAAACAACTCTAGAAGGTTATGGTATAACTGAATTACAAGCTAAAGGATGGAGTGGAACTATGGGAGCAATGCTTAAAAGTAGTGGCATTGCTCAAGATGATATGTTAAATATGTCTACGACACTTTCAGAATTAGCAGGGGATTTTGCATCTTTTCATAATTTGGATCATGACACGGCATGGGAAAAAATCAGATCTGGTATGAGTGGCCAGACAGAACCACTTATGCAACTGGGAATTAATATGTCAGCAGCTAATCTAGAAGCTTTTGCTCTTGGCAAGGGAATCGAAAAATCTTATAAAGACATGACACAAGCTGAAAAGACACTTCTTAGATATAATTACCTAATTGAAAACTCAACAGATGCCCAAGGAGATTATAAGAGATCGCTTGATGAATCCTTTGAAAATCAAAAAAGACTACTTACAGGCAGTATTATGCAAAAAGCAGCTGAAGCATTATCAAAGTTTATTCCATTATTTACGGATATAACTAAAAAAGCTAATGAATTTGTAAGCAATATAGATATGGATGCAGTATCAGCAAACATTGAAAATGGATTTAAATTGGCAGGAGATTCTATAGCATGGGTAAAAGATAACTTAGATTGGTTAATGCCTATTGCTGCAGGAGCTATATCTATTATGACAGGTTTTTCAATATTAAGTACTATAACCGGATTAATGGATGCCTGGCGAGCGTCTACTATATTGCAACAATTTGCACAAGGTGGATTAAATGCAGTTATGGCAGCGAACCCTATAGGATTAATTATTATAGGGATTGGACTTTTAGTAGCTGCGGGGTTATGGTTATGGAAAAACTGGGATATGGTATCGAAGTGGTGTGTAGAAGTTTGGCAGAATTATGTAATACCTTTTTTTAATGGAATTGGTGAGTGGTTTGGTGGTATATGGACAGGCATGGTAGATGGATTCAAATTTGCTTGGAATGGTATTACTTCATGGTTTAGTGGACTATGGGATGGCATTATAGGCATATTTAAAGGATACGTGAATGTCTATATTAAAATTTTTAACTTTCTAATAAATGGTCTGAACAAAATCAACTTTGATGTGCCTGATTGGGTACCTGGAATAGGTGGTAAAACAATAGGAGTTAATATACCTACCATTCCTACCTTTGCACTTGGTGGCATAGCAACGCAAGCTTCTATATTTGGTGAAGCTGGCCCCGAAATGGCAATACCTCTAAGGAAAACACCAAGAAGTATAGGCCTATTACAACAAACAGCTCAAATGTTAGGTGTTGGCACTAAAGGAGCTGGCAAAATAATCAATATTTATATTAATGGTGGCAATCTTGAAGAAGTAAAGCGAGTAGTACTAGAGGTTATTTCAGGACAAAGAGAAGATGAAGAGCTAGTCAGCTTCGGATGATAAATATTCAAAAATAAATAGATATTCAGCTTTAGACATTACTAAAGCTGAATATCTTCAAAAGTATATTATGGCACATCAAGATAGTATGCTCCGGATTAAACGTAAATAGGGGGTGTATTGGGTGGATAATGAAGAATTAGTCCAAAGATACCAGCGAGGGGATACAAAGGCATTAGACACGCTTTTAGAACGAAATAAACGCATAGTCTATATGATGGCTAATAAGTTTTATGTAGCAAAAAGTAATTCTATTGATGAAGAAGATTTAATCCAAGAGGGATATATAGGACTTATGATTGCAGCACGTAAATATAGATTTAATGATGCTAGAAGAGCGAAGTTTATGACTTACGCTATTCACTGGATCTATTCTAAAATGAATCGCTTCATGAGGCAAAAAAACACTAATGAGGAAACGAGCCTGAATAGACCTACTAATGACGATGATACCGAGATAATAGATATCATGGAGGATAAATCATTTAACTATGACCAGATAGAAGAAAGTCTTTATTATCAAGAAATTAGAGCAGAATTAGATCAGGTGATGAATGTAGAACTGACCTTAAGGGAGAAGATGACGATTAAGCTTAGCTATGGTTGGGATGGCGAATGCGTGTCACTAGATGAAATTGCACATATGTATGAAGGTGAAAACAAGCAAGGCACTATAGTGGCCAAAAATAGAGCACTGGCTAAATTAAGAAGAAGCTCCTGGGCAAGAAAAGAGTGGGAAATCAGAAAAAGAGAAATGGCATACTATACTAAAGACACATTAAAAAGAGGCAGGCTATGAAAGAATTAAAGAAATACAAGTGTTTAATAGATAAGAAAAAAGAACTAGAGATCAAATTGCAGGCACCAAGGAAAGGCTTTGAAGAAAACATTGAAAAAGAATTTAATGAAGTTGCTGTACAATTAAATAAATATGAAGTAGCTTTTCAGCTTTTAACGGAAAGAGAGCAGCAGATAGTCCGATTAAGATATGAACAGCAACTAAGCTTTGTTACTGTTATCAACATTCTTTATATATCAAAAAGTGCATATTATGAGGCTATACGTAGTATAGAGATAAAGATACATAGCTTCTTTGAAGGAGCAAAGCTGAATACGAATTTAGAAAAGCTCTAGTGTAAAATATGCACTAGAGCTTTTCTAAACGCATATCGTTATAAAATTGTAATACAGAATAATACAAGAATTTTGGTTGTAATACAAATTAATACAAAGCTATGAATTATATACTGTGAACTGCATTATAGATTGTTGTTTTACTAACGCCTAAATCCTTTGAAATACTAGCAAGGCTTTCACCTTTAATATGACGTTGCTGTACATCATCTTTTTGATCTGCAGTGAGCTTGGGTTTTCTGCCGGTTTTGTTTCTGTTCTGTTCTGATAAGTAAATGGGGTCTAAGCCAAGAGCTAATTTAACGAGATCAGCTTTAAGGACTTCCTTGCATCTGCCACAAGTAGAAATATCTTTTATAGGATTATTTGACCATTTGTCGCATGTATAGCATTTCAAATTAAATACCTCCTATTCATTCTTTTATATTGTTTATGAACGATTCATATACTTGTATTATCGGAGCTAGAAACCGTATTCAATATAGTAGGTAGGATATTTCTATTGTTAATGCTAAAAAGACTGTAGACATATTTAGTAGGAATAGTTCTCTGTAAAATATCATTTGACAAAATTATGACCCAAGGGATTAGTCCTTTGGGTCTTTTTTTATTTCGCAAATATCTCCTATATCTACATATAGAAACCTGCAAATTTTTTCTAAGGTTTGAAGATCTACATATTTATCATCTTTAAGATTTTTTATAGTCCTAGTAGTTAAACTCAATGCTTTTCTTATATCAACCCATTCTAACTTTTTTTCAGCTATAACTATTCTTAGCTTTTTATAATCTATCCCCATAAATGTAACCTCCCCCTTTGCCTATAATAATTATACCAAATTTTTACAAATAAGCAATTTTAAATATAATTATGTATTGAAAACATTTTTTATAATCTATAGGTCATCTTTTGTGCGTTAACGCATATATATGTATTAAGTAAGTCAAATGTAAGTATAAAACACTATCAAAATAAGTTGGGAGGGGTAAGATGTATGGCGAGTATAAGTATAAATAACGGATACTGGGGGACTAAAGTTAAAACGGACACTCAGGAATTTATCTTTGAGAGTAAGATACAGCCTAGTGTAGATGATTATGATTACAATGTAATTAATCTTAATGGGAAAAACATTGTAGTGGGAAAGGGTACAAATGATATAGAGCTTAATAAAACTACTAGTGAAGTGCAAAAAGCTTGTGTAATTATGGCTATAAAAAAGAGTGGCTTAAGTAATGTGAATGTTATGAGTGCTTTGCCTGTTAACTCTTATGTTAATAAGCAAGCGAGAAATGACTATTTAAATTGGTTACTAGATATACAGGAAATAAATGCAGCTAAAGTTTATATGGAAGGAGCTGCAGCAGTACTCGGTGATTTACCTTGGTACAAAAATAAATTAGTAGCACTTATGGATATAGGAGGGCTAACTATTAACTGCATGATTTTTGAGGATGGAAAGTTAGTGAATAATACGGCTACTAGCTTGAATTTAGGTACTATTATACTTGAAAACAGACTAAAAACAGCAATGCAACAGAATGATCTAGTTAGTATCCCTGATTATCAAGTCAAATACTTATTAGAGCAAGATAATAAAGTTGTGAGAGATGTAATAGGTGAGTATGTACAAGAAATAAAGCAAGCACTTAAAAAATGGAGTATCCAAGTAATATTCAGTTTAGATGTACAGGTGGTGGATCAGTAAGATTTAATACAATTTTTAAGGAATACTTCAAAGACGTTTATATTAGTCAAGATGCAATTTGGGAGAATGTTAGAGGTCTGCATTTAATGAGCAAGGTGGTGTGGAAATGAAGAAAACATTATATTTCGCAAATCAGAAAGTTATTGATAAGTTAGAGTCTTTGGCTAAGAAAAATGAAATGAGTGGATATGTTTCGGACTTAATCTTAAATGATATTGAGCCTAAAAGCACCATAACAAGGGAGGAAGTTGTTAGTCTTATAATCAGTTACTTAGGCAAAGAAAAAAATAATATAAGCCAAAATAATACAAATGTAGATGATTGTATTAATTCTGTTCTTGGGATTTATGAGTAGGCCAAGGCCGTTGGCGTTGCACTCGGGGCCCTTATTCGTCACTCTCTCTCAACTTCATCTCGTTCGTTCCTCATAGAAATATTAAAATAAGCTTATCCATCACTTGATAATACAATATCTTAGTATCAAAACCGATTTGATACCCAATTTAATATGTAAATTGATACTCATTTTGATACCTAGGGGAGGTAATGTATATGTCTAAAAAATATGGTCGCACCAATAATAATGCTTATGAAACTTTAGCAAATTTAATCAAGGGTTGTCATGAATTATACAAGGCTATGCATCCAGAAGAGGAAGATGAATATGAATACGAAAAGGGGGAAGAGTCAATATTTAATGAGTTTATGCGTGAATCTGGGAAGGTTGGTAAAGAAGTGATTACATCGTTTTATGATATTGTCATAAAGGGGAAATAGTTATGAGTGATAAAAAAGAAAATGATTATGAAGCATTTGCATATATGTTTCTTGGTGGAGTTGGCAGCTTAGCTCTATCAGCCACTTTCCCATTTTTATTAGTTCCTGGTATAGTGGCTACAGTTGGAAGTGTTGGGTTAGCATTTTGGGATAACTTCGAATTTAAACAAAATAAAATGTGGGAGAACATAGGATTGGTTACAAAAGATGAAAAGGTTCCTCTTTGCATTAAAACTATTAAAACAGATGTAGGCGAGCAGAAAGTCTATCATGTGCCTACTGGATTATCAGGAGATCAGATCAAGGCAAAACAAGATGAAATAGAAAATGCACTTAAGAAGAAAGTTAAGATAGATATAGCTGATAACTTCAATGTGATTATACAGACATTTCATAAGGCTTTAGGTGCATTATATAAATTCACAGCAGATCACCTACAAAAGGACTTGATGAAGTTTTCGGCAGGATATAGCCAAAGTATAAAAGGAGAGAATATAGAAGTAATAGACCTTAATTCTAGCGACTGCCACATGCTCATATCAGGGACTACTGGAAGTGGGAAAAGTGAGCTATTAAGGCAGTTGCTAGTACAATTCATACTGCAAACAAAAGGACTTGTAGCAAAAGGTGAGCTATGGATAGCAGATCTAAAAGGTGGCGTAACGACTAAATTATTCAGTAGAGCCAGTAACTGCATAAGATATACTATTTTTCAAGAAGATACTATACAGATGATGCAGGAGCTGCATGAGATAATGATGAAGCGATATATAACATTGAACAATGGAAACTGTGTTGATTATAAAGAGTATAATGCTAAGTTTAAAAGATCACCTATGAAACCTATAGTTTTTGTTATAGAAGAGTATAGTCTATTATTCAACAATAAAGCAGCTGCAGAGCTATTATTTCTACTCTTAAATCTCAGTAGAGCTGCAAATATAAGCGTAATACTTACTATACAAAGACCTGACTTCAAGACATTAGATACCAGGATAAAAGCTAACTTGAGAACAACAATATGCTTCAAGGTTAAATATGATGTAGATAGTGAAATAGTTCTGGGTCATGGAAATTACTTAGCTAGTAGAGAACTTAAAACTGCTCCACCAGGGCGAGGCATATTGAATGATGAAAAGCATAATGATGTGATATTCCAATCTCTATTTATGACTACAAAAGAAATAGAAAGCATATTAAAAGATCACCTAACTAAAAAAGCTACATTTAGCACATATCAGGACCAAATAAAAGAAACTTCTAACGCAGGAGTTAAGGAAGAGCCAGAAAAAGCCACTAAAGAAGATATTAATAAAATAGATCTTATATAGAGGTGGTGTGAAAGTGATTACTGAACGGGATTTAAAGGCACTGGATTTTATAGGAAAGTGTCCTTGCAAGAGCGATATTATACAAAAGCTATTCTATCCAAGCTACAGTGTAACAATGTATAGATTAAGAGCAATGCTAGCGGACGGCTATATTAATCGCTATAGAGGCGGGGTAGGCCAAAAATATGTATATTATACTGACAAAAGGCCTAAGCAAATAGAACATATGAATATGATTGCAATGTCTTGTTTATGGTTGAAGAATAGGGGGTATAGGGTACTTAATTTTAAGAGGGAGGTAAGATTGGATGGGGTAAGGCCTGATGCTATAATTGGAATAGAAAAGAATGGTGAATACGGTGTATTAATGGTAGAGATAGAGAGATTTAATAATACACTAGTAAAAAAAATATCCTTGTACGAAAAGATATACAAGGAGAAAAAATATTTTAATACGTTTAAGATATTGTATGTATGCAATAAAGAAGTTAGAAGTAGTATTATAGATGTTATTAATATAAAGCCTAAAGATTTATTATATGAAGAGTAAGAGACCAATAATCTCATTTGTAATTATAGTAGTTATAAAAGTTCTGTTTAATGAATAGGTTGCAACATATTAAAAGGAAGTTACTATATCTAGGCGAAATATATAAGTAATATACAATTCATAAATAACTGTTGAAAATACGTTGTTTTCGGTTGCTATTGAAGAGGCAATGAGTAAGTAATTGAATTAATGTAGATTATAGAGACAAGCTTTCGGGCTTGTCTTTTTTTGTGAAGAGTGATAATGATGAGGGGTATTCTAAATTGGATGTTATTGATTAGGTCCGCAAGGGGAGGGAGGATAGCTATCTTTCTCCGCTCCGTCACACGTATCCAAGTCGCGTCTAAAGATACTATCCTCCCTCCCCTTGCTAGGTTTAATAGAGTTAAGTCTTTGTAATATATCGTTGGTATTTTGCCTGAACTTGCACTCTTAACAACAATGGCACAACGTCAAAAGAGATAAGCCTATATATAGACTTGCCTCTTTTTGAGTTGTGACAAAGTTGAAAGAAAAACACTTTCAACTTTTTATTTGTGGCTGTATTACAAGCAAAGCTTGCGTATGCAATGGGTATAAAGATGGAAGAACGACTAAAAACAGGGCAAGCTTGGAGCTTGCCCTGTTAAGTCCTATTGTTTACGATTTT